>PHDR01000304.1 GCA_002841035.1 Bacteroidetes bacterium HGW-Bacteroidetes-12
GGTTAAAAATAATTCTACCGCCAAAATGCCTATCATATCCAATTTTTCTATTACCTTTTTAGCTAAAGCAATGGCTTTTTCTTCTACTTGTTTAGCTATTGCTGCTGGACAAATAAGTTGTTCAACCAAATTAGCTTCGGCACTAAATTCCATTTCAACTACTGCAAATGCCGAAAGTTCGTTTTTTGTGTTTTTGGCAACTATAACGGCTAATTCTTTTTCAATAGCTATCGCTTCTTCAATCACCGAAGGCGTATCAAAAATTTTTTCTATTTCTTTTTCCGATTTTATAACAACAACGCCTTTTCCATCATACCCTTCTTTTCTTGATTTTTGCACAAAGGGAAAGGTTATTTTTTTTTCGTTTATGGCAGTAACTATTTCTTTTTTAGATGTATATAAACTAAAATGGGCAGTTGGTAATTGATGGGTTGCGTAAAACTGCTTTTGCAATCCCTTGTCTTGGATAATTTCGAGTACGTTGGGTTGCGGATAAATTACCTTTTTTTCTTGCTGAAGCTGATGAAGTGCTTCAATGTTTACGTGTTCAATTTCAAAAGTAATTAAATCTACTTGCTTACCAAATTGATACACATCATCATAATTTCTAAAACTTCCTTTTATAAATTTTGTGCAAAGTTTTGCAGCTGAGCAATTTTCATCAGGATCTAAAATATAGGTATTGATGTCCCACTTTGAGGCAGCTTGCACCAACATTTTTCCTAACTGACCTCCACCAATAATACCTAATTTAAAGGCTGAGCTAATTTTTTGTTGCATAGCTAATTGTTACAATTGCCGGCAAATTTACCTAAACCATTGATGAGTGCCAAAATAAAAAATTATATTTTGTTATATAAAGATTTATTTTTTTCGCTCTAAGACATAATGGGTTATAATTAGGGACTCTCCTTTTATAGAGTAAATATTATTTAGAATCCAACCATTTGCTTTTAAATCATTTAAAATCAAAATAATAGTATTTATTCCGTCAAAACCTTTGCGAATTATCTCGCTACCACTATTAGTTCCTGTAAATATGGAAATCCGAGTTAAACTGGTTTCGCTTCCTTCAATGGTTCTAAATTCATCTTCATTGTTTAATCGAATTTCTAAAATAACGTAATCTCCTTTTTTAGTAAGATTTTTTAATTTTTTGGATAAAGAAGTGTTTTCTTGTGCATATAAACCTAAAATGCTAAAAATAGTTATTGAGATTAGTAAGAAGATTTGTTTTTTCATTTTTAAAATATATAAAAATTATTCTATTGGAAAATAAATAACGGTTTCCCATTTGTCGGGATTTGGTTCTGCTGAAGGATCTGTTACATACATTTCCCAAGGGGCACCAATAACACGTACTTCGTTTTTTCGCATCCACTCATTGATTCCAAAATAAGTTTCGGGTAAGCGTTCATAAGCACCATAGTGTGTAGCCGTTACATAATTGCCAGTATCAATTTTATTGAGTTTTATTCTATTATTGTTGGTTTCAAAAGTAGTTTTAATAGGAACTCCAGCTTCAATATCAACAATAGAATCGGACCAATAATGATAAATTACTATTGGAGATGAAATGTTTTCTATTTGATTATTAGAAATATAATTTTCAACTTCGTTAATTAGTTTTCCATGAATGTTGTTTTCTTGTAGTTGATTTAGTGTGTCCCTAATGGATAAGTACCATAGTATTTCCGAGCGATGAATTTTTTGAACATTCACTTTGTGAATTTTGGGTAAATCTTCTATGTTTTTTTTGAGTTGATTGATTTTTTCATCTAAAAGGGTATTGATTTTTGTTTGTGCAAACAGTCCTCTAAATTTAGTGATGGGATTAAATCCGTAAGAGATATTAAATTCAAAATAAACGAAAACACCTTTAGTATCATCTTTAAGTGTATATTTTATATCTTCTTTCTTTAGCGTAAAATCTTCTAATTCAATATCAAAAGTAGTTGCATCAAGTTGTTGAGAAACAATTTTATTGTCAGCTTCAAAGAATACCTCTTTACTGATTTTTTGGGAAGAAGGAAAAAACAATGATGTGATTATAATCAGGGATAAAAAAATAATTGTAATGAAAATAATACGTTTCAGAATGGACATAGAATTTTATTTTAAAAACTTGATAAAGGTATAAAAAATCAGGTAAATAAAACCGTTATCTATAAAAGTGTGTTGTTTTTAGGGATTTATCTATAATCGCCAACAATCTATTTCTTTAAAATCATTGTAAACAATAGGTTTGGTTAATAAATTTTGTTTCGAAATGTACTACAATTTGTCATTTTTCATTAAATCTGTAATGGAAAATCTATTAAAACAAAGGGATTCAGAGCTTTGTTTAATAGGGTTTTAAATTTAACGTACTGATTATTAGCATTATTGATTCCTGCTTAGAAAAAGATGTAAAATAAAATTTGTAGTACATTTAAAAAATTATACATTTGCACTCCCAAAATTAGGGAATCTATTTTGGCCCGTTCGTCTAGGGGTTAGGACGCCAGGTTTTCATCCTGGAAACAGGGGTTCGATTCCCCTACGGGCTGCAAAGAACCGCTTGAATTTTAAAAACTCAAGCGGTTTTTACGTTTTACAAGGGTTGTCCTGCCCGTTCTATGTTAATAACCTGACGGCATATATACCGCAACCTCCGCCTGAGGCGGATTGGAAATTAATTAGCGATTTAGCTGCGAACCCCGAAAGTTAAACTTTCGAGGATTCTCGTAAACGGAGTATTCCTCTAACTAAACATTTTCGCAGTATTACGGAACTACTAAGCTTGAGTATAATGCCAAAAATAACCATCGGCTAATTAATAGAAACCACCTTTAATTATTTTGCTTTTAATGAAAATCAAAGTTGATTTATAGATTTTCAGGAAGGTATTTTATTGTAAGTTGTTCGTATTCTTTTGGGTAGAATTCTTTTAAAAAACCAACGTAATAATTGTAGGGTTTGTGTTGAAAAAAACTAGGTTCTTCTTTGTATATTGAATTGTCTTCTTCACTTTTTTTTGTAGATGATATTGAAGAATTGTTTTGTTGAACCAGTGAATCTTTGAGGATTTTAGGATATTCAAACTTAGTTAGTTCAATTCTATTAGTCATATCGAAATAGTTTATTTCATTTTTATAGGGAGGCATTTCAATTGGGCCAAGTTCTTTAGAAATATTTTTGTGAATTGATTCGGATGATGATTTCATATAGTTAGAAATGCTATTTCCATACATATTTCCCAATTTGTTTCCTATTATTTCTGTAAGACTTGGGGATGATTTATCTAAAAAGAGTGATACAACACTTTGTATAGTATTTGTATTCTGTTCGGAATAAGACAAAGGCATTTTTGGGATAAAATCTTCAGTATTAATAATGCTATAATATGTCCAATTTTC
>PHDR01000305.1 GCA_002841035.1 Bacteroidetes bacterium HGW-Bacteroidetes-12
AGTTAAGTAACTTTTTATAATTTTTTATCATTTCTCTTCTTAAAGAATACTGTATATTTGTTTTTTTAAACTTAACAAACATGGAAAACCAAGAAATAAATAATGATTTCGCTTTTGACAAACAAAACTATAAACTAATTGTTTTTGGTATTGCTACCATGGTAATCGGATATGTTTTAATGATAGGAGGTGGTTCTGAAGATTCAAATGAATTTAGCTACGAGCTTTTTTCTGTTACTCGAATTTATGTAGCCCCTTTATTAATTTTAGTAGGTTTAGGTGTGGTTGGTTGGGGAATAATGAAGAAGGTGAAATGATGTAATAATATGAAGAGCTGGAATGGCTTCTAACTTCCAACTTCTGTCTTCCAACTTCCAACTTAAAAAAATGTCAATTTTACAAGCAATTATTTTAGCCATAATAGAAGGTTTAACAGAATTTTTACCAGTATCTTCTACAGGACACATGATTATCGCTTCTTCTTTGATGGGGATAGCACAAGATAATTTCACAAAAACCTTTACCATTGCCATTCAATTCGGAGCCATCTTATCCGTAGTTGTGTTGTATAGCAAACGATTTTTTCAAACCGTAAATTTTTATTTTAAATTATTGGTTGGTTTTCTTCCCGCAGCTTTTTTTGGATTATTACTTAGTGATTATATTGATGCTTTGTTAGAAAATGTATTGGTAGTTGCTACAACACTCTTGTTAGGTGGAATTGTTTTGATTTTTGTAGATAAATGGTTCAAAAAAACCGAAGTCGAAGGAACTTCCGAAGTTACTTATCCAACAGCATTAAAAATTGGATTTTTTCAATGTATTGCCATGATTCCCGGGGTTTCTCGTTCTGCAGCAACTATTATTGGTGGATTAACTCAAAAAATGAACAGAAAAGCCGCTGCTGAATTTTCTTTTTTCTTAGCAATCCCAACCATGTTTGCCGCAACAGCTTATAAATTACTGAAATTTTTTAAAGAAGGAAATGGTTTTGAAGCGAATGAAATCACACTGCTTTTAATAGGAAATGTAGTAGGGTTTGTAGTTGCAATTATTGCCATTAAAGCTTTCATAAGTTTTTTAACTAAATACGGATTTAAACTTTTTGGATATTATCGTATTGTATTGGGATTATTGATTCTTATACTTTATTTTTCAGGGGTAGAGCTTACTATCTTTTAATTGATATGCCATGCAAGAACTTCAAGAAAAGTACCTCAACGGGCAATATTTGCTTATTAATAAACCCATAGGTTGGACTTCTTTTGATGTAGTAAGAAAAATTAATTATCTATTAAAAAATCAACTGCAAATTAAAAAAATAAAAGTTGGTCATGCTGGAACTTTAGACCCTTTGGCAACAGGTTTATTGGTTGTTTGTACAGGAAAATTCACCAAAAAAATTGATGAAATTCAAGCACAAAAAAAAGAATATACAGGAATAATTACACTTGGAGCAACAACGCCTTCTTTCGATTTAGAAAAACCTTTTGATGCATTTTTTGAGACCAATCCTATTTCTGATGAAATGATAATTGAAGCAGCAACAACTTTTTTAGGAACACAAGAACAAACCGCTCCAATACATTCCGCCAAGAAAATTGATGGGAAAAGAGCCTACGAATTGGCTCGTGAGGGTATTGAGGTAGTTATTAAGTCTAATGAAATTACTATCGACCAATTTGAAATAACATCTATTAAAAGAGGAAAATTGCTGCTTTCAGCAACTTCTTTAATAGCAGATGATGAAGCTAAAATAAATCAAGAAAAACCTTACACTAATGGAATTCACATATATTTTAGGGTAGTATGTAGCAAAGGCACT
Organism: Bacteroidetes bacterium HGW-Bacteroidetes-12; assembly: GCA_002841035.1. Classification (GTDB taxonomy): domain Bacteria; phylum Bacteroidota; class Bacteroidia; order Flavobacteriales_E; family Vicingaceae; genus BRH-c54. The sequence goes on from PHDR01000305.1 coordinate 1,826, forward strand.
TACATTCGTTCTATTGCTCGTGATTTGGGTTTGAAATTAAATTCAGGAGGACATTTATCGCAATTAACAAGAACAAAAATTGGTAGTTTTTCTCTTGAATATGCCAAACAAATTGCAGAAATATCATTTATTTAATTTTTTTGTAGTTACTTTTTTCATAATTTTATGATTTATGAAAAATTTCCTTTATTTTCTATTTGTCTTATCTTTCTCTTTTTGTACACCTAAAGGTCCTCAAACATTTTCGAGCCCATTTATTGGCAAAACAAAATCCGATTTAATTTTCAGTAAAGGCTCTCCAACTCAAATTAAAATTTATGATAAGTCAGAAGTATATATTTATAAAACCAAAGAAGAATATTATGGAAAAAAATCACCTATTTCAAAAAATGGAGAGGTTATAAAACCAAAAAAGACAACCATAATAGAATATATTTATTACATTAATTCTGAAGAAGTTATTTACAAATATCAAGTTTGGAAAAAAGTTCAAAAATAAAAAACCCCAACAGATTATTTAAAATCTGTTGGGGTTAGTTTTTTTCGTTATAGTTAACTATTTTGTAACTATAATTTTATTGTTGTGAAGTACTTTTCCAGAAACTCTATCTCTAATGGTATAGAAATAAATTCCAGAATCAAATCCAGAAACGTCAATAGCTTGTTTAGTAGTATTAAATGTAATGGTTTTAATGGTTTTTCCAGTAATGTCCATAATTGCAATTTCGCTGTTGTTAGCTACATTAGTAGCAAATGTAACCACATTTTTTGCTGGGTTTGGATAAACATTAAAATCAGATAAAGCTTTTAGTTCATTAATTCCAACGGTTGGAGAAGATTTTTGCCAAGAAACTCTAGTTACTGTTCCACTATTATCATAATCCATTTCTAACAAAGGAAATTTAGATGCTGGATTATCTGTCCACCAACGAGCTGTGTTGGTTGTGTCAAAAGCAACAGGTTGAACTCCAATTAAAGCTGCCGTAAAAGGATCAATGATAGACCAAGTTCCATTTTGTAATATCCAAGTAGTATCAACAGTAGTTTCATTTACGTTTTGTCTTAAAGAAGCAAACGTGCCAAGAGGCGTTGTTAAATTACCCCAAGCATCAATAACACTGCTTATTGTTGCTCCTCTAGTAACTCTTGCAGAGTCAATACCTAATTGTCCAACAGGTATTTGAACAATTTGCCCACTCCAAGAGCCACTAAAAGTGGTGCCCATGGTTGAAGGGAAAGTTACTATTGTTGTTGTAAAGGGGATTTCTATTTGCTGTCCTTGTTGAATAGTGGTTTGACCTACCACAAAAAGACCTGCTGTGTTTTTATTTAAAAATTGCCAAACATCTGGTTGGTTTGAAACAGTTAATCCCACATTTGCTGTAGGGAAACTTGCTGCACCAGGAAATGATGATGGGTTTGAAAAGGTTAATATTTCTACAATATCCTCACTCATCGTTGTGTAATTCCAAGTTTGGTTTGCACCACTAGATCCAATTGTTATTGCTCCAGGGGGAATAGTATCAACCGATTGTTGAACAGACTCTCC
>PHDR01000306.1 GCA_002841035.1 Bacteroidetes bacterium HGW-Bacteroidetes-12
GTGCATAAAAACTCTACTTCATACCGAGATAATGCCAAACCCTATGCAATAGAAAATGGAAAAAAAGCTATTGAAGAAGCATTAATTAGACGAAACGAAAAGGGAAGCGTTGCCATTTCTAATGACACCTCTTGTGCCAATTTTTATACTGTGAGGTTTAATATAGAAAATTATGCTAAAGTTAGTGTAATTATTCCTACAAAAAATTTAACAGAGGTAACAAACACTTGTCTTTCATCTATATTCAACTTAACTGATTATCCCAATTATGAAGTTATTTTAATTAATAACAATAGTGATGAACAAGCCTTTTTTGAGATGGTTGATAAATGGAAAGAAGCTGAACCTCATCGGTTTAGATGTGTTGAAGATAATGGTAGCTTTAATTTTGCACGTTTAATGAATAATGCTGCAAAAATTAGTGATGGCGAATTTTTATTGTTGTTAAATAACGACACAGAAGTTACTAAAGCAGATTGGATGGCTGCCATGTTAGAGCAAGCACAACGAAAAAGCATTGGAGCTGTTGGTGTTAAATTATTGTTTCCCAACAAAACAATCCAACATGCAGGGGTTATCATTGGTTTGGGTGGAATTGCAGGACATTCATTTGTTGGAGCAGAAGAAAATGCAGATGTGTATAGAGATTCTATAAAAATTATAAAAAACTATTCTGCCGTTACTGCGGCTTGTTTAATGGTTAGAAAATCTGTTTTTGATGAAGTAAATGGTTTTGATGAGGCTTTTGCTGTTGATTTTAATGATGTAGATTTTTGCTTAAAACTAAAAGACCGAGGTTACAACAATATTTACCTTCCTCATGTTACACTTATTCATTATGAATCTATATCCAGAGGACATCCACATAAAACAAAAGAATCATTTAATCGGCATTTAAAAGAAATTAATTTATTTAAAGAAAGATGGCAAAAATACATAGACCATGACCCTTGTTACAACCCTAACCTAAGTCTTACGTATGGTGATTTTAGTATAAAAACGTAACTACACTCTTATAATTAACCTGAAAATCAATAAAAATAAAATAGAAAGAGAATACAATAAAAATAGTTTGTTCATGGGTTTATTACTTATAATCAAAATCAAAAAACCCAACATGTTCCATAATGTAAAAATCCGAACAAAGCCCCAATCATCAACATAAATTGCCGGACCAAGTATTAATGAAAAAACTGCCCAAAACAAATAAACAAGTGAAAGCATTGATACTATCTCAAATAAAAATAGTTGTTTAAAGTTTATTGCCTTAATTACACTTACTGCAAATACAATATTCCAAACAAAAAACAAGTACCAAAATAGGGTTTCAAAAATTGATTTATAATCGTTGAAATTAAAATTTGCTTTTGCACCATAAAGTATTCCAAGAAAAGGCAATGACAAATTTTGAGAACCATCAACCAACACTTTTGAGTGAATTGAAATATGCAAATAGTACTTCCAAAGCACAATTAACAACAAAGGAAAAATCAATAATAAACCTTTATAAATAAGAATTCCATTAATTTTCCTTTCTGTTTTCAATAGTTTTAATCCATACAAAAAAGAAAGCGGACCAATAACTACAAGTGATGTTTCTCTAGAGAAAATGGAAAGAACAACAAAAATAAAATAAAGCCCAATTTTATCTTTTATCATTGCAAAAATAGCCGCTGTAAAAAAGAAAACTTCAAACAATTCAGAAGTATCTCTTGCTAATGCCATATATGCTCCAAAAGAAAAAATGGGTAAGAGTGCTAACGAGAATTTACTTCCATAATGCTCACAAATTTTTAAAGCAAATACTATAATCCCAATAAATGCCAGCACATTAAAAAAAACCAATAAAAAAGGAATCCATTCTTTTTTCCCTCCTACAGAAAAAAGCCAAACTGTTGCGGGATAAACAATGCGTTGAATTCGATATTCTATATGATCAACCGTAACGCCATAAGCGGTTTTTTCAAACTCCAATGGGTGATGGGCATAACGATAGAAAAACTGCCCGTCATAACCTTGTCCTTCGTTAATTATTAAATTAGGATGAGCTGCTTCTGAAGCTACAAAATCACTACCAGCAACTACAAAATAAGAAAAATTAAACCCTCCAAAAGCTAATCGTAGTCCTACTATCAGAATCACCAGCAAAATGGAAGATACTAATACATTTCTTTTCGTAGAAAAAAAATTTATAATCATCATCTAATAATAAAGTTTAGATTTTGCTAGACCTAGTTTATTAATAAAATGTGTTAACGAAACCCATAAAACACCCAATCCATAAACAGAACTTCGCTTTAAATTAATGGAAGAAGCTTCATCAAAATATTTGGTTGGACAGGTAACTTCAGCTATTTCATAGCCAGCATAAACAATTTGCGAGAGCATTTGGTTATCAAAAACAAAGTCATCTGAATTTCTTTCATACTTAATTGCCTCTAGAACTTCTTTGGAAAAAGCCCTATATCCTGTATGATATTCTGAAAGTTTTTGATTGATTAAAATGTTTTGTGTTAAGGTTAAAATTCGGTTGGCGATGTATTTATAAATTGGCATCCCTCCTTTCAATGCTCCTTTACCTAAAATTCTTGAACCCAGCACAACATGATATAAATCGTTGGCAATTAAATATGCCATGGAATGTATTAATTTTGGTGTATATTGATAATCAGGATGTAGCATAACAACAATGTCGGCTCCTAATTCTAATGCTTTGTTGTAACACGATTTTTGATTTCCGCCATAGCCTTTGTTCACATCGTGCGAAACGATATGTTTAATTCCAATTTCTTTCCCTTTTTTAACCGTATCATCATTACTTTTATCGTCAACCAAAACTACCTCATCAACAATATCAAAAGGAATTTCGTTGTATGTTTTTTCGAGTGTTAAAGCAGCGTTATAAGCTGGGAGAACAATTATCAATTTTTTACCATTAATCATAAAGCTATTTTTATAAAGCCCAAAGATATTTAATTATTTACAACTCAAAAATTTTAATTTATCCGCTTGATTAAAAAAAATATATGATATTTGACCTATGGAAAATAAAAAACCTTCTTTACTTAAATTTTATTTATTTTTCTTCTTGTTAATTGTTTTTCTCCCACTTTTTCAATTTACTTTCAAACCATTTAAAGTTAGAGGATTAGAAGGAGCTTTTGCTTTAAATGTTATGCCTAAACTAACAACTTCTAGTTGGATTAACACTAATTTTCAGGATTCAACATCAACTTATTTAACGCACAACACTCCTTTTAGAGGCGATTTGGTTCGATTAAGAAATCAACTGGACTATTCCTTATTTGATAAAATAAACACCATCCTTACGCTTGGAAAAGAAAATTACTTGTTCGATCCTTCTTATATAAA
>PHDR01000307.1 GCA_002841035.1 Bacteroidetes bacterium HGW-Bacteroidetes-12
AAGGGGACTTCTATTAATTCCTTTGCATCAAGATTTTCATAGTTTTTTAAAGACAATGAAAATTTTTGCAGCACTATCGGGATAATGTAAGAAAATTTGAAGCAGTATTTGAAAAACTATGAATTGTGAAACATTCATGAACACCTTAAAAATCAATAATGCTGTGAGTAAAACCCAAAGGGAACAAATATAATAAACAATCTGACTGCGTTATATTTTTTATGAAATAGCTACGGCTATTACAAAAAAATATGCCTTGCATCTTGTTTATGATATTTGTTTCTTGAAATAAATGAATTAATAGAAGTCCCCTTAACATTTATTAGAAAGTAATGTCTCGTCCTAAAATAGGCTTACACTAAAAAGTGTAAAAATGGACAAAAACAGTAAAGTTATTTTAGAACGAGTCATTACTTTTTTGTCCATAATTGTGCAGTTAAATTTACAAATTTATTGTAAAGTTATTTTAGGACAAGACATTTTTTTTTAAGGGGACTTCTATTAATTCAAATAATAATTTAACCGCAAGGTTCGCAAAGAAATCGCAATGTTCTCAATGTGCTGATTTTTAATTCTTTGTGTTCTTTGCGGAAAATCTTTGCGTTCCTTGCGGTAAAAAAATACAATTTTTAGAAGTTCCCTTAATTTTAAGTATTTTTATTATACTATTTTGGCTTACTTCATAAACATACTATTTCTTTCTTAATATCTTTTATTATTTGTGCATGATCAAACGCTAATTTTGGAAGTTTATTTATTAAAAACCATTTTACTTCTTTGGCATCGTCATTAGCTTTTGCGTTAACTTCATTTTCTTTAACAAAACCGATATATATCATAGATATTGTACGACCACGCGGGTCCCTGCCTATAGTGTCGTATATTTTAAATCTATTTACAATCACATTATCTATAGATGTTTCTTCTTTAAGCTCTCGTATAGCGGTATTATCTAATGTTTCACCAATATCCATAAATCCTCCAGGTAAAGCCCACATATCTTTAAAAGGGTCGTTTTTGCGTTTAATTAATAAAATTTTTGTCTTGCTCAAGATGGAGTTTTTGACAATAAGTGCAATATCAGCACATATAGCAGACATTGGATAATTATATGTATATGTAGAGACGCCCAAATTGGTAGAGACGCCCAAATTGGGCGTCTCTACCAATTTGGGTGCCTTTTCATTTCCTTCAACAATTATTACAATTTCTCCTTTTACAGTTTTAGTTTTAAAATATTCTAATACCTCAACAATGCTTCCTCTAATATTTTCTTCATGTATTTTTGTTAATTCTCTACTAACACAAATTTTTCTATCTTCTCCAAAATATTCAATAAATTGTTCTAATGTCTTTACTAAACGATATGGAGATTCGTAAAACACAAGTGTTTGTTCATAATCTGCCAGTATTTTAAGACGTGTTTGTCTTCCCTTTTTGTGTAGTAAAAAACCTTCAAAAAAGAAACGTGCATTTGGCAATCCTGAGTTTACTAATGCAGGCACAAAGGCAGTAGCTCCGGGCAAACATTCTACTTCAATATTATTTGTTAGACATTCTCTTACAATTAAAAATCCAGGGTCAGAAATAGCAGGAGTTCCAGCATCTGAAATAAGAGCAAAATCAAAACCAGCTTTTAACTTTTCTACTAAGCCCTTAACTGTCTTATGTTCATTATGTTGATGATAGGGAAATAGTTTTGTTTCAATATCATATTTTTTTAACAATACTGATGAGGCACGAGGGTTTTCTGCTAAAATATAGTCAACTTCTTTCAATATGCGAATTGCTCTTAGAGTGATATCTTCAAGATTGCCTATAGGCGTAGGTATAATATATAATTTTCCCATTTAGAGTTTCAATTTTAAGTATTTTTTCTTTGTGTTCTTTGCGAATTCTTTGTGTTCCTTGTGGTTAATTTTTTTTACCACTAAGTTCACCAAGAAGGCACGAAGTTCACTAAGAGTTAAGTAATATATTTTAATCATTTTCAATTTTAAGTATTTTTCATCTTACAAAGTCTAATAATAATTTAAACAAATCTTCATATTCAGTAAAAGGCATATTTTCATGTTTGTCATAAATATTATGATAATTAGCACACTCACTACCTTTTGTATATATAAAAATCGCAGGCACATCTTTTTCAGTAAAAGGAAAATGATCACTATTAGCAGATGCTCCACGTTTATGAATAGATTTTAAATAATCCTTTTCGATATTAATTTTTTGAAAACGCTTGTAAACCCACGGCACTTCCGTTGAATTGACAAGAGTAATGCCATCGCTTCCAGAACCAACCATATCAAGATTAATTACCAATTTAATATTTGATAAAGGAAAATATGGATTATCATTATAATAAAATGAACCGTGTAAACCTGCTTCTTCACCCGAAAACAGCATAAATGCGATAGAATATTTTGGTTGATTTTCTTTTTTTGAAAAATGTTTTGCCAAATCCATTACCATAGATGTTCCACTCGCATTATCATTTGCCCCGGGAAAATAATATTTATCTCCTATTGCTCCTAAATGGTCGTAATGAGCACAAAAAACATAAAAAGAATCAGGAAATTTGCTTCCTTCAACATATCCTATTATGTTATTGGTCTTATAATGAGCATAAAACTTATTTTCAATATCTAAAGAAATTTCTTTTGTTTTTTTTGGTATTTTATCTAAATGAATATCCAACACACAATAATTATCCACCTTAAACCCCCAAGAAATAAACCATTCAAGATTTTTTTCCTGCACAAATATTACTCCTTTTGCACCATACGATGGTTGCCTTAATTGTTTGTTTGCAGGAATGGTAACGATAAATTTATCGCTTAAATTTCGTTTTTTCAATTTTTTATCAAGCCTTGAATCCTTTTTCACAGTGTCCATAGCCCAAAATAATTTATATTTTCCATTAATACTTCCCGAATTACATTGAATTAAAAAATCTTCTAAGGGATTAAGCACTTCTCCATTTATTTTACAATAAACTTTTGATGGAAATGTATTTATGGGAAAATTAAAAACTGTTTATAATCTGTTGTCCATGAACGCAAGCCAGAATTTTTCATTTCTTCTGACAAAAAATCAGATGCTTTATTTACGCCTTCATTAACATATCCTCGTCCCAACATTGTTGGTGATGTAAGAGTATCTACCAAAGATTTTGCATATTGAATGTTTTGCGAAAAAGAAGATAAAAAAAATAATACAAAAGCTAAAATGACATAAAATTTGATTTGTTTATTCATGTGTTAATGCGATAATGCGATAATGATTAAATAATTAGTTTCTGCATAACTTGTTTAAAAACAAACCCATTATTTAATTTTTTGAGGATTTTGAGAAACGTAAGATTCCC
>PHDR01000308.1 GCA_002841035.1 Bacteroidetes bacterium HGW-Bacteroidetes-12
AGATCCGCCATTAAAAGGAGCCAAACCATTGTAAATGAAGAATCCTTGGTATGCGGTAATCTTGAAATAGATTTGGTTGCCCGAATTGTAAAAAAAAATAATGAAGTCATAAAACTAACTTCCACGGAATACAATCTATTGTCACTTTTTGCCAAGAACGAAGGCCGGGTTTTGACCCATCAATATATATTAAAAGAAATTTGGGGCTATAGCTATCAAACAGAAACGCAATATTTAAGAGTATTTGTTGGTACTCTTCGTAAAAAAATTGAAGACAGCCCTAACAACCCACAACATATTATTACTGAAAGTGGCGTTGGTTATCGGTTTCAATAATCTTTATAAAATCTTTATGCCTTAAACATAAATTTTAATTTTTTACATACTCAATTCGCTCGAACTTTGTATGTTTAAAATCTTACAACGAATTAAATGGGGCTTTTTAAGGATGAAAATGACAGGAATTCAAGGTTATCTTCGCGTAAATGGCAAAAAAATATTAAAGATTCTTTTTTGGCTACTTGGTACAATTATAATTCCTCTAATTCAATTGTTGTTTTCGTTTATCTGAAATATTCTCATTCAAAACTTAATCATATGATTAATGGAAAATAATAATTTAAAATTTGTTGATAGTGATATAGCAGAAACAATTGTAAAGATTTGCTTTATTAACAAAGAATTAGATAACTTATTTGATAATAATGAAGTTAAACAAATAATGCAATTTATTTCTTGCAACAAGTATTTAAAATATGAAACAAATAATTTATTATCGTCCAATGGGTTAGGTGAATTTAAAAATAATTTACAGTCAATTATTAATTTCGACAATGAAATGCTAATGCAATCTCAAAAACTGGCAATTAATTTTAAAAACAAAGCTGAATTGGTATCGCTTCTGAATAAATTAAATCAAATGCTGCTTAACTTAAATAAAAAAGTTTGTCTAAATAATTTGCAATAACCCTGCAAAAAATTGGTTTGAGAGCATTGAAATAGCGTTTTTTTTTGGGACTTCGATTTATTTTGCAGCGTGATAACAAATTTAAAAACTCAACAATTTGTCAACCATTTAAAAACAAAAAAATCATAGTATGGAAACAAGAATTCATAAAGCACTATATCAATGGTTCCCGGATGCTTTTTCTGATGACAAAAAATCAGTTATAGAATCGGACTATATTACGCTTCGCCGTTTGGCAAAATATGAGATAAAATTAATAAATGGTAATTGTGAGAATAAAACAGAACCTTTTAAAATCATCAATTTGCTGTACTCGGAAGGGTCTTTGTATGAAAAAAATACAATTGAAAATGAATTTTTAAAAGTGATAGCATCTGAGGAAAAATCAATGACATTACAAGAACACCTTAATTTAATGCCTGAAGCTCTCAGGTCAATTTATCTTAAGGTCATATTACAAAACTAAAATTAAATCAAGTAAATGAAAATAATAATTGCTGGTGCTGGAGAGGTTGGTTATTATCTTGCTAAATTATTAGAAAAAGAATATCGGGATATAACCTTGATTGATACACAAAAAGAAAAACTTGCCTTTGTTGAAAAGAACTTAGGGATTGCAACAGTTTTAGGTGATTCAATTAGTTATAGCGTATTGAATGAAGCTAATATTAAAAATGCAGACCTTTTAATAGCCGTAACTTCTGTTGAATCAACCAACATTACCACCTGTTTAATAGGAAAAAAGCTTGGAGCAAAGTTTACCATTGCCCGAATAAACAATATGGAGTATTTGGTAAACAAAAACATCCTTGATTTACATACTTTGGGCATTGATGAATTAATTTCACCAGAATCCCTTGCTGCCCGTGAAGTAAAATATCTACTTAAATCTCCAACCCTGACTGAAATTTTTAATATTCAAAAAAAAGATTTATATATGATGGGATTACATCTTGAAAATGATAATCCAATTGTCAATAAAACAGTTGCAGAATCAGCACATTTGTTATCAAACGATTCATTTATGATTTCGGCTGTATTGCGAAATGGTAAAACCATGATTCCGACAGGGGAATTACGGTTACTAAAAGATGACCTTGTGTATTTTTTGTCAACTGATGACGGAAAGGATAAAGTTCTTGAATATACAGGAAAAAAGACCATTCAAATTAAAAACATATTAGTAATTGGTGGCAGCAGAACCGGAAAATACATTGCGTTGAGACTAAGCAAGAATTACAATATTAAATTGATTGAAAAAGATTTTGAAAAATGTAATTATTTGGCAAAACTAATTCCAAATGTTCAGATTGTATGTGGAGATGGCTCTGACGTTAATTTACTAAAAGAAGAAAGAATAATAAATTATGATGCCGTGATTTCAGTGACCGGAAACTCTGAAACAAATATTTTCACTTGCTTATTAGCGAAAGAATTAGGCGTAAAAAAAACCATTGCCATGGTAGAAAATATTGGGTTATTTGACTATTCGCAAAAAATGGGAATTGATACTTTGATAAATAAAAAAATGGCCGCGGCGAACTTTATATTTCGTAACATACTTAAAGGCAGGGTTCTTACGCATCTCTATGGCGTTGATGCGGAAATTCTAGAATTTATTGTAAAAAAGAATTCTAAAATTACCAACAAGCCAATTAAAGAATTGAATTTTCCTAAAGACGCTATCATAAGCGGGGTAATAAGAAACGACAAAGGTTATATTACACTTGGAGATTTTCAACTAAAGGCAAATGACAAGGTTTTTGTATTATCATTACCTAAAAGCAGCGAAAAAGTTATTTCTCTTTTTAAATAAAACCACCGAATATTAATGAACATATTACATCAAAATAAGTTTGATACTTTTAAAATGATATTCAGGCAAATTGGTGGTCTGCAAATTATTTTAGGCTATACGATGGTTGTACCACTATTGGTGTCATTAATTTATTCAGAGTTTTATTCATCACTTGGCTTTTTAATTTCAGGGGTAATTAGCGTAATAATTGGTTTTTCACTTTATAAAGGATTTAAGACATCTTCTGAACCTTTAAATCGACACGCATTAATAATTGCAGCAGTGGGATGGCTTTCAATTGCCTTGATGGGTTCTTTGCCATTTATCATAATAGCCTATATTACTCCAATAGAAGTTGTTCAGCAATTAATTCCAGCAGGAGCAGATTATATTTCCAGTATTTTATACTTTAAAAATCCTATACATGCTATTTTTGAAAGTATGAGTGGTTTTACAACTACAGGTTTAAGTATGGCAGTTCACGAACCATCGATTGGTAAAGGTTTACTATTTTATCGATCATTTACACAGTTATTGGGTGGGGCAGGTTTTATTGTTCTTACCTTAGCTTTATTAGGTCATTCGAGCGGAAAAGTTGCTT
>PHDR01000309.1 GCA_002841035.1 Bacteroidetes bacterium HGW-Bacteroidetes-12
ACGCAAAACCCCACTTAGACAATTCCTTTTATCTTCATGTGAGCAAACAGATTCAGGATTCACTGACCCGGGAAATTGCCGAGGCTAAACGGGCTTCAGAAGCCTTTGATGTCCTGGCCCGGGCCGAGGAACTGGTGGGAAAAATGTATATCATTCTGTCAAATCATTACAAGGAGCTGGGTGATTTTTACCATTCCATATCTGAGGATATTTCCCAACTGGCTGAAGAAGAGTTCAATCACCGCGATATATTGAAAAAGGAAAAAACAAATTTTTGAAAAAAGTCAAAAAGAATTAATTGTCAATTTTATAATACCTCTGGGGCTCTGCCCCGAGGTAGTTTATTAATCTTTTTATGCAACTTGTCATCGGTTGGAAAGGTAATGTTTTTCTCCTGAACGGTTGTATCTACACTAACATCATCATCGTTACTATCTTCTCCATTAATGCGTATGCTTTCTTTTAAAATCAATTCTATTCCTTTCTCTCCAATACGCTTACGAAAATGTACTAGTTCTGACGCTTCGCATGGTGCTGCATTTACAAATTCATTACATCCACAAAAATATTGGTAATACAAATTCTCCGCCCATTGCTCAACAACACTCTCGTCTGAAATGTTACGAATGTGTTTTAAAATTAATAAACCCACCATTAATCGAATTGGTTTGGCTGGTCGTCCATTGTCTAAACAATACAACACCTTAAATTCTTCTTCAAACATCTGCCAATCTACTTTATTGGCTAGTATGTACAGTGGGTGTCTTTGATTTAGAGTATCTTCTAATGTAAAGAAAAAACTCGACTGATTTTCTATTTTTGGCTTTGATAACATCGTTTTAGTTTGCAAGTTTTACAAAGTAAAAATACGAAATCTTGTAGTTTTAAACAAATAAAAATATTGTTATATTATTAATAATCAATATGTTAAATACTTTTTAAGGGTCGACTAAATACAAAGTAATTAGGGTTTGCTGAAAAACTATTAACACTCTAATTGTTAATAACTTATAATGAAAAAGAGAGTGCTAAATGCAAAGAAATGTTTACTTTTATGGAAAAAAGTTTGCATCTATGTTCAATTATACGCCCCAAAACCAACTAGATATTTTTAATTTTAAAATATCCTTTGAAAGTCAATTAGACCCTAACAATAGGTGGGTGAAACTTGCTAAACTTCTTGATTGGGATAAGTTTGCAGCAATTTATGGTCAAAACTTTAGTTCAACAATGGGAGCAAAAGGAGTAAATGCACGAGTAGTTATAGGAGCATTGATTATAAAACACATAGAAGCAAAAGATGATAGAGGAACGATAGAAGCGATTAAAGAAAATCCATACATGCAATTTTTTCTTGGATTTGACCATTTTAGCTTTGAACCGGTTTTCGACCCAAGTTTATTTGTACATATCCGCAAACGATTAGGGAATGAAGATTTTGACAAGATGAATCAAATTATTATTGCCAAAGCCTTGAATTTAGAGTTAGAAAAAGAAGATTCAGATGGAGAAAATAAGCCAGAAGAAGATAAAAAAACTAAAAACAAGGGGAAGTTGCAATTAGATGCAACCATAGCAGATGTAAACATAAAATATCCAACCGATTTGAGTTTGCTTAACGATAGTAGAGAGAAGTCGGAAGAAATTATAGATATTTTTTGCAAGCATCTTGGTGTAAAAAAACCAAGAACATATCGCATAGAAGCGAGAAAAAGATGGTTGAATCTATCAAAAAGTAAACGAAAAAACTACAAACAAATTCAAGTGGGCATCAAACAACAACTCAATTATCTAAAAAGAAACTTCAAAAACATAGATAAATTACTAGATAAAAACCCTTTGTTGTTAGGTGTTTTGGACAACAAACAACATAGATATTTATTGATTATAAGAGAGTTATACCGCCAACAGCTTGAAATGTACAAGGAAAAGAAACATACCGTTTCAAACAGAATAGTTAGTATTCATCAGCCCCACGTTCGCCCAATGGTTCGAGGTAAACAGGGTAAAAATGTAGAGTTTGGACCAAAAATAAATGTGAGTGCTCAGCAAGGATATACACGAATAGACCAGTTTAGCTTTGAGGCATTTAACGAAGGAATTTACCTGCAAGAACAAGTTGAGAACTATAAAAAACTCAATGGCTGCTATCCAGAAGTAGTATTGACAGATGAAATTTACATGAACAGAGAAAACCGTAAGTTCTTAAAGGAAAACAACATAAGGCACACAGGCAAACCCTTAGGAAGGAAGCCAAAAGAAGAGTTAAGCCGCTATCAAAAAGAAAAATTAAAAAAGGAAAGAGGCGAAAGAAATCATATAGAAGGCAAGTTTGGACAAGGGAAAACAAAGTATAAGCTCAATAATATTAGAGCAAAATTAGTAACCACTAGCCAATCTTGGGTTGCAGCTATCTTATTTGTAATGAATATCATAAAGCTATCAAAAACATATTTTTTTGCCTTTTTTTATGAGCTATTTTTTAATTGTTCTTATCCAAATTATAACAACAATGTTTCTTTTAATAGAAATTTACTACTTTTAGCTGCTTGAAAAATGTTTTTCAGCAAGCCCTAATTAAAGACACCGTTGCTGAAAGCCAAAAGAAGATTTAAAAAAGGAAAGAGGAGAACGAAATCATATAAATGGTGTTTTTGTTGATTATTTCAGTTCTATTTTGTGTTTTAATATTTTATTCTACTACAAATTTATTGGAAACAACCTTGTGTTGATGAAAAATTTGATAAATATAAATTCCTTTAGATAATAAAGATAGATTGATTATTTTACTATTACCTATCGTTTCAAAAACTATTCTGCCTGTTATATCCATAATCTTAATAACAGCATTTTCTTTAGGGTTGGTTGTTTGGATATGCAATTGTTTGTCAAAATAAAAAGCCTTTATTTCTGTAGTTTCTTTTCTAGTAATAGCAATCACATCAAAATATTCAAATTGTCCATCAAAATCGGTTTGTTTAAGGCGATAGTAAACGGTTTGAAGTTTAAGGTTTGAGGTTTGAAGTTGGTCGATAAATTCGTAATTTAAAACTTGATTACTATTTCCGGCTCCTTTTATTGTTGCAATAGGTTCAAAATTAACAGCATCAGTACTTCTTTCTAAGGTAAAAAAATCGTTGTTTATTTCGGAAGAAGTAGTCCATTCCAGCAAGTTTGAAGTTGAAGATAGCTCTTTTCCCGTAAAAGAGGTTAAGGTTATGGGGAGAGGTGTGCTAAGTGTAGCAGTTACAAAATTTGTTGTATTATAAGCTCTTCCTCTTTCTTGAGCAAAAGTGTTTCCGTTAATATTGTCAGTGGTGTAACGATATGCATAAACTCTGTATTCAAAAGTTCCATTTGGAG
>PHDR01000310.1 GCA_002841035.1 Bacteroidetes bacterium HGW-Bacteroidetes-12
AAATAATACTACTTTAAATTTGTGTTTATCTCCTTCTCCTAAATTTTTAAATGATGAAACTTCTTGCCCCAAACGAG
Organism: Bacteroidetes bacterium HGW-Bacteroidetes-12; assembly: GCA_002841035.1. Classification (GTDB taxonomy): domain Bacteria; phylum Bacteroidota; class Bacteroidia; order Flavobacteriales_E; family Vicingaceae; genus BRH-c54. The sequence goes on from PHDR01000310.1 coordinate 78, forward strand.
TTCTCAGAACAAGAGCTCAATTAACCGCTGCCCTCGGTGGTCTAAAATTATCTATCGACAGTCTCACAGGTTTAATTGATGCAGGAAGTACAGCAGCATTGCTAAATATCATTGCCACGCAAAGTGGAGGCAACGTGAAAAATGCCTTATTAGCTGCTTCGCCTTACCTTACCGATGATGTGCTGTTGGCTTATTTAGCTACCAATCCTGCTAACGGACATTTGCAACAAATTTTGTTGGCAAACAGTCCGCTAAGTGATGCAGTAGCAGCTTATTTAGCAGGAATGACTCTCCCAAAAGGCATTAAAAACCAAATAACTAATGCACAAACAGGCGAATCAGCTATGGAGTTGTTGCAACAAGAAATTAGTGTTTATCAATCGGAATTACAACGTACAGAAAATGATTTAATTAGAGACTTGTTGTTTGATGAGGTTACCAGTGATGGTTTTGCGTTGGTAGAAGATTATCTTTTGCAACAACCTACAAAAACCAACGAGCAAGAGCAGTTGTTGGCACTTGTGCGTATTGCCAATGAAGATGTATCGGGAGCTCAACAACAGTTAGATGTGTTAGACAACAATCCTGTAAACACCAAATTTTGTAAACTCAACAATGTGGTGGTAGATTATATGCCAACTCCCGAAAGAGAAAATACATTGTTGTCCGATTCTACTCAAGCTCAATTGGTAGAGCAAGTGGCTGATGCTACTCCTCTTTGTCAGTCTAGTGCCAATGCTCAAGCATTGTTAGAAAATGTGGGTATTCGTAATCCTTATGATGAAGTAATAGAAATTGTAGCTCCTCAACCCAATAGTGGAGCAAGGTATGGTTTAATAGATGAAACAAACGAAACTAATGCTACGGCTAAAGCATCGTTTGTGGAGTTGTTCCCCAACCCTGCTAACGAACAGCTTACCATTGCTCACAATTTAGAAGTTAAAAACGGAACTGTTTCATTGCAAGTTATGGATTTAATGGGCAGAGTGTTGCTCAACAAAACCATAAACAATGCTACTAACCAAATTAACATCAACACACTCGCATCTGGTTTGTATTTTTACAACGTACTGCAAAACGGAAATGTGGTTGAAAGTGGTAAATTGGTGGTGGAGTAGATTCTGCTTATTCAGAATCCACTTTAAAAAAATAAGAAGAACCGTAGCAAGATTTGTTACGGTTCTTTTTTTATTTTTACATCAAAATTTTATCATGCAAAAAACTACCGAATCAGATTCTCACTACGATGAGTTAGAAAAAATGTCCACAAAAGAATTATTAATCAACATTAATAATGAAGATAAAAAAGTAGCAATTGCTGTAGAAAAGTGCATACCCAACATTGCTCCATTAATTGATGTTATTGTGGAAAAAATGCAATTAGGCGGAAGACTATTTTATATTGGAGCAGGAACAAGCGGGAGGCTGGGTGTTGTTGATGCTTCTGAATGTCCTCCAACTTTTGGTGTAGATTTTAACTTAGTAATAGGCTTAATTGCTGGTGGCGATGCAGCCATAAGAAAAGCAGTGGAATTTGCTGAGGATGATACCGAACAAGCTTGGAAAGATTTACAAGAATACCACATTAACTCCAATGATGTGGTAATTGGCATAGCTGCTTCTGGCTCTACGCCTTATGTTGTTGGAGGTTTAGCAACTTGTAATAAAAATAGAATTGTAACGGGATGTATTGTTTGCAATTCTCAATCGAAAATTGCTGAAGTTGCCAACTATCCCATAGAAGTAATTGTGGGACCTGAGTTTGTTACAGGAAGTACCCGAATGAAATCAGGAACAGCTCAAAAGTTAGTGCTAAACATGATTTCTACCTCTGTAATGATAAAATTGGGTAAAGTGAAAGGCAACAAAATGGTTGATATGCAGCTGTCTAACAATAAATTAGTGGATAGAGGAACCCAAATGCTGATGAAAACATTATCAATAGACTATCAAAAAGCCAACGAATTATTAATTAAATACGGTAGTGTTAGAAAAGCAATAGATAATTATAATTTATAACCCAACAAAAAGGCAACACAACCACTCAAATTTTGTTCTTCAGTTGCAGGAATAGAATAAACGATATACATTTTTTTTGATTTAATAGGTTCAAAGCTGTAAATATGCTTACCTTCTTCCTTAACATCTTTCAGAGAAAACAAAGCAATTTTGTTTTTACTGGTAGGCTTTTTATCATAAATAGTAATATCTATGTCTTTTGGTAAACCAGCAATATTAAATAAAAAGCGATATTTTTCGCCCATAAACAAAGGAACTTCAATGCCCGATTGAGAAGCCTCTTTTTTATAACTTACGCGAGTTATTTGAGAAGAATCGTATTTATATTCAGGCTTTAATAACTGCTTTAACTCCGCTTTTAGTTCTGAAGCGACACATTGAACTTCTTCAAATGTGAATGCGGTGGAAATGCTTAATAAGAGTGCAAAAGAGCTATAAATTAGTGCTTTTTTCATTTCTATAATTTGATTTTGGGTTTACTTATTGAATAATTTTATTTCTAAGCTGAACAATTAAAACACTCAAATCACTAATTTGAGATGCTGTTAAAATAGCATCTTCATTAGTTTCTAACACATCAAAATGAGCATCAATTTTTTTAAGGTCAGTAATTAATTCGGTAAAATCATTGTCTTCATCTGCCTTTGTAAGTGCTTTTATTAAGTTATCTAGCACAATAGATTGCTCAGATAATCTATAAATTAATTTTTCATTTGAATTGGTTTTATTTACTTCCGCTCCTAAATACATGGTTTCAATCCATGCTCCAGCAAAAATTATAGGTCCCGTATATCCCATTCCGTTATCATCTAAATAATTATCTAATTGAATTTGTAAATCAGCCATAATAATGGTCAGAGAGTCATGATTTCCTATATTTTTTTCCAATCTATTGCTTAATCCTATAGCATTAAAAACATCAGTCATCCACATTTTTTCAGACAAAGACCTTAAAACACTTAAATAATCAATAGCAGATTGTGTTTGATTATTCATCACACAATAAGACATATCTGCAGAATAGACTCCAAAATTTAATTTTTGAGAAGATTTTGTATTGTATTTTGATGCATTTTCTTTTTTATTAGTTAGATCACCAACAAAGTTTAATCCAGAATTTTTAAAAATTTCGGCAATTTGTAAGGGAGAAGGAAGTAAATAAGATAAAGATTCTTCGCTTTCAACAGTTGATTCCTCAACTATTATTTCATTTTCAGTTGTTAATTCTTGAGAAGATTCATTATTGCAAGAAAAAAT
>PHDR01000311.1 GCA_002841035.1 Bacteroidetes bacterium HGW-Bacteroidetes-12
CCATTGTCTTTTAAAATACCAAAGTTAATAATATTGAAAACAATAATTAATTTATTTTTTTAATTGATTTTTTTTTTTGAATATTCGTATTTTTAAAATTCACATTCGATTTATTTGTAAGTTGTATTTTATTGAACCATATGAAATCACTTGCCCTTCAATAAAAACAGGGACTATTTATTCATTTACAACAAAAAGTGATGAGATTTATGAAGTTCGCTTTGGTAGAAAAGAAGACAATATTTTGCACGCTTCAATTGTTTTTGGAGTTACAAATGAAAAATATGATGGCGAAGAATATAGCTTAACAAACAAGGGTGAAGTGTATAGAGTTATGAGAACTGTTGTTGAAATTGTGAAAATTTATATAAGAGAGCATCCAAATGTTAATCGTTTTGAATATACTGGCGAACAAAGTCAGAAAGAAAAAAGTAAAAATAAAAACATACGATTAGCACTTTATAATCGTTATATAAAAGACGTATTTGATGACAAATGGTCAGTTGAAAATATTAATGATAAAGTGATAATAAGTAAGGTATAATTTTTGTTGTATGTACAATGAAATCAAATGAAGTTAATTAAATGTTAAAAAATATTAAATAAGAAACTAAAATAAAGTTTCATGCGTTAACTATATAATAAAAATACTTTAGAATGATTTTAAATAAGAAAAATCAACCTTAAATTTGCAAAAAAATAAATAAAAAAATGAGACAATTAAAGATTACACAACAAATAACAAAAAGAGAGAGTAGATCATTGGAAAAATATCTTCAAGAGGTTTCTCGTGAGGGTATGATTACTGCTGATGAAGAGGTGGAATTAGCTCAACGAATAAAAGAAGGAGATGAAGTTGCTTTAGACAAATTAGTTCGATCTAATTTGCGTTTTGTTATTTCTGTTGCTAAACAATATCAAAACACAGGATTAACCTTAGAGGATTTAATCAACGAAGGAAATCTTGGGCTAATTGAAGCAGCAAAGAGATATGACCACACCAAAGGGTTTAAATTTATTTCTTATGCAGTTTGGTGGATTAGACAAAGCATTCTTAAAGCTGCAGCTGATAATTCTAGAACAATTCGTTTGCCCCATAACCGACTTGGTGAAATTCAAAAAATTAACAGAGCTTCAAGTGAGTTTGAGCAAACAATGGAAAGAGAACCAACTGATGCAGAGTTGAGTGACATTTTAGATATGGATATTGAAAAAATTCAAAACTCTAGAAAAATGTCTAAAAAACAATCATCATTAGATGCTCCAATGGCAAACGATGATGACAACAATAGTTTAGTAAGTGTTATTGAAAGCCAAGATTCTCCTGCTCCAAGTGATTTGTTGATTCATGAATCACTATCAACAGACATTGAAAGAACGCTTCAGTTTTTAAAAGGAATGGAAGCAGAAGTAATTCGATTGTTTTACGGATTGAGTGATAGAAAAGAAATGACACTTGAAGAAATTGGAAATCATTTTGGACTAACAAGAGAAAGAATCCGACAAATAAAAGAAAGAGGCTTAAGAAGACTAAAAAGATTGTCTAGAACAAATAATCTTCAAACTTATTTGTAAAAATTTAATAACTAAAAAAAAAGCATCTCAGTTACTGAGATGCTTTTTTTTTGGATATATTTAACCTCTAAAAAATATTGGAACAATTATTGAAAAGCACTTTTTTATTCAAAAAAATACACCTATGAAAAAAAATTACATTCTATTAATATTCACATTAGCAACTTTTTTATCACAAGCTCAATATTCTTCTTATGATGCTGGAAGATGGAGTTTAGGACTTAATGTTGGAGGTTCTTTTCAACAAGCTGATGTAAGTAATGATTTTTTTGGATTGGGCTATGGAGCAACGTTAGAATATCATTTGTTTAGAAAAAGATATAGCTATTTCGGAGTTTCCTTAAGAGGTAGGTATTTGAACACAAGAACCTACGGACAAGATTATACACTATATTCGGGATTAATTTCTAATGATGCAATTAATGGTGTTAATTCATCAACAGTAGATTATTCAAATTCCCCTATTTTTTTAAACAATAAAACTTTAGTTAATGAATTTTCTTTAGAGATAATGTTGAAATGGAACAAATGGTACCAAGAGAAAGGGATTTTATTTTATCTGTATTTAGGAGGAGGAGGAACAGAGTTTGAAACTTCAACCAATCAATTAGATGCGTTTGGAAATGTATATGATTACAGTGTTATTGATATCAATGCAGGCAAAAACAGTATTCTTAATCAAATTGAAACATTAAACGATGGAAGTTATGAATCAGCCTTGATAAATAAGGATGCGAAAACTTTTGTTTTTACACCTACAGTTGGACTAGGTCTAGGTTTTAGAGTTGTTCCAGGGGTTGACATTGCATTAGAGCATAAAATTTCATTTCCTCAAACTGATTTTTATGATGGGCAAAAGAATGTTGCAACTTCTTCTTTCATTAAAGATGTTTATCACTACACTTCTTTAGGTTTTATTTTCACTATTGTTAGAAATAATTTTAAAGAAAATTCGGAAACATACATTCCAACTGTAATTCCTACGCCAACAGTTACTCCAACACCAATAACAACAACTTCTACTTATACACTTAAAAAGCCAGAAATAACAATAGTAAAACCAACGATAAATTCTTACAACTATCCAGATTGCAGTATTGAAATAGTAGCTAAAATAGAATCGGTTGTTTCTAAAAACGATATTGAATTTTTTCATAATGGACAAAAAATACTTCCTCAGTATTTTACTTATAATAGCCCAGAATTTAAAGCAAATGTTAGTTTGAAAGAGGGAGTAAATACGTTTATGATAACAGCAAAAAACACTTCTGCATCAACTACAAAAGAATTTACATTTACTTGTAAAGATGAAAATTACATTACAATATGCCACAATAAGTCTAATGGACAAAAAGAAGTAATTTCTATAAAATCTTCAGAATGGGAAATGCATCAAGCACATGGCGACACCAAAGGAAAATGCCCAGAAGAAAAAAAGATGATAACCATTTGTCATAACGTGCCAGGACAAAGTGGCGTTACTCAAACAATAGATATTCCAGAGTCTGAATGGTTGATACATAAATCTCATGGTGATATAATGGGAAAATGTTATACAGTTCCAAAAAAGCAAATATCCATTTGCTTAGACAATAAAACCTTAACCATAAATGAATCGGAATGGTTTAGTTATCAATCGCAAGGAGCAACACTGGGAGCTTGTCCACAAATAAAAATGCAAACGGAACAAAAGTAACGATGACCATACCAGAATTTAGATGGGTAGAGCATTTCAATCATGGAGATACCCGAGGAGCTTGCCCAGTAG
>PHDR01000312.1 GCA_002841035.1 Bacteroidetes bacterium HGW-Bacteroidetes-12
TTCTTTTTTGTTTTCTCAAAACATTGATGCTATTCTTATAGCAAATAATAAGTTTGATTCTATTATTCATGGTGATGCTAATTCATTTGATTTTTTATTTTATAAGCATAAAGATGATGTTTTAATGAGTAATTTGGGTGTTTATAATTCTTTGTTTTATTTTCCAATTGCTTCTGGAGTTTATAATGAAAATCATTTTTTTAAAAAAAAACACATTCGTATTTTTAATCTAATTGGCACAAAACCTTTTTCCAATATTTCTTATGTTAATGCTAGTAGAAAGGAACAGTTGTTTTCGATTTATCATCAGCAACAGTTTGGTAAGGCATTGGATTTTGGTTTTTATTTAAATAAAACAAGTTCGTCTGGAGAATATGTTAATCAAGCGGTGAATACAAGTGATTTTGATGTTTTTTTGAATTTTATAAATAAAGCGAACACTTATAGATTGAAATTGAATTTTGATTACAAGAGATTAAAACAACAAGAAAATGGTGGCATATCTAATAAATCTGAATTTGAAGAAAATTTATTTGTTAGTCCTTTAAGTGCAACAATTAATTTACAAAATTCTAGGGATCAAACAACGAGCTATTTTTATGCTATTAATCAGTCGTTAGATATTTATAAAATAAAGAATAATAAATTTTATATGTTACTGAATTCAACTTATTCTTCTGATGAACGAATGTTTTATGATAATGATCCTTTGTCTTCTATTTATAATGATATTTTTATTGATACGTTGAATACGATAGATTCTATATTTTCTACTTCTTTTGATAATGAATTTGGGTTTGGTTTAAGGAATAATAAACAATATGTTTCGGTATCTGCTTCTCATTCATTTAATAATTATTTTCAATCATTTGGATTGGATACTTCTTATACTAATAGTTTTGTTGGAGGAGCTTATCAGTTGAAGGATTCTGTTTTTAGGTTAGATTTTAAGACTAAATATGGTTTCCAGGGTTATCGGAAAGGTGATTTTTATAATGAACTTCGATTTTCTTATATGCCTATAAAAAACGTGACATATAATTTTCATGGATCTTATTTTTTATCTGAACCTAATTTAAAAACTGTAAATTATACTTCCAATCATTTTGAATGGAGGAATTATGATTTTTCTAAACAAACGGTTTCTTCTTTGCGAGGATCAGTGTTATTTAATAAATACCAATTGGAGTTGTTGGCGGATATAAAATTATTAGATAATGCTATTTATTACAATACGTTTTCGGTGGTTACGCAGCATGATAATCCTTCTTCGATGACTACTTTTTCTGTATCGAAGAAATATCGTTTGTATAAATTTCATTTTAAAACAGCTTTGTTTTATCAAACAACAAGTAATGATTATTTGTTTCCATTGCCTGAATTTATTGGGAGACAATTGGTTTATTATGAGGCTACTGCCTTTAAAAAAGTGTTGAGATTTCAGTTTGGATTTAATGTTTCTTACAATAGTGCTTATTATGGATATGCTTATATGCCTGCTTTAACGGAGTTTTATATTCAAAATAAACAACAGATAGGTGATTATCCTTATGTTGATGTTTTTTTGAATATGCATTTGAAAAAAGCTCAAATTTTTCTAAAATATGAACATATTAATTCTGGTTGGAATGGTTATGATTTTTATGCAACAGCGGGATATCCAGCTCTTACAAGGTCATTGAAGTTTGGAGTTTCTTGGAATTTGGTGGATTAATGTATCGCTTCATTTTTGGAATTTGTGCTCAGAATGGGTTACTTTGTAGAAAATTAATTACTAAATTTGTTTTATGCAATATTTCATCCTTTTACTTTCTTTTGGTTTTGTATTCAGCAGTTTTTCTCAGGCAGAAGATGAAAATTTTTATTTGAATGACAGTAAAATAACTTGGCAGAAGACTTTTTCTACTAAGAAATCACAAGAAGAAGTGTATGCTTATTTTGAGAAATCGAAATTATTTAATGTTTTTAAAATTGAAAATAACCAAATTTTCGCAACTTTAAAACCTCATGCTACCGACCCTAAAAAGACTGGGGTTGCTGCTGTTCCAGAAGTGGTAAATAAGAACGATTTTAAAGGTATGGTGGTTATTCAGTATAGAGCTAAAGAAAAAGATTATGTGGTAACTATGATGGATATGGTGCTTGTTGGTAGGGGCGATTTTTTAAAGAAAAACGAGGAGCAGCCTTTTGAAGAGCAGTACTTAAGAAAAGGGATTAGTGAATACCGCCCATTTTTTGTGAAACAAGTAAAATCGGTTTATAACGCTACGTTTTCGGCTATTTTTGAGATGAAGTAGTAAGTTACACAAGCGGGACGCTTGGCGGGAGCGGGCAGATGGCGAGTAATTACACACAGTTTAGCCTAAGCTAACAAAATACAAAAAGCGAAGCAAATGCTTCGCTTAGGTAACTTCTTTTGAATACTACGCTTAGAGGGGGAAGCGGTAAGGGTCTGCTAATGTTCTGCTTTTACCGACACACAAAAAAGCACTGCGTATAATTTCGGCTTGCTGTAATTGTAAAAAGAACAACTAACAGCAAGCCAGCGGCACATTAGTGGGTAGGTTTAGTTACCACAAGCGGGACGCTTGCGGCAGCGAGGTGTTAACTTATTACCAACGAAAAAAGTTAAGCGAAGCACATAAAAAACGAGCAGCAATAGAACCTATCATTGGTCATATTAAAACAGATCACCGACTAAATCGAAACTTTTACAAGGGATTAGTGGGAGATAGTATCAATATTATGCTTGCTGCTGCTGGATTTAACTTCAAAAGAATGATGAATAAATGGAAATCTTCTTTTTGTCTATTTTTTCTTGAACTTTTTTACACTCTTGAAAACCTATTTTTTAGCCTTTTTAACCTAATTTGGCGTTTTTAAGGTTCGACTAATTACATTAAATTCTTTTATATTAGCTAATTTATCTTTTACTAAACAAAAAACTACTCCAAACAAAGGATATAGAATTAAAACTAAACTAACAACAATCCAATTCATTGAAATGATTTTGCACAAAAGAGCGCGTTATTCTTAACAAATAAAATGATGCTCATCATGAAGATACAAGTAAAATTTAGTTACTCTCTATCCATTTAATGATTTCCTCATCATTGGGAAGTGTTCTTGGGGAGATAGATTCTATTAAATATCCATTTTCATCCAACAAGTATTTTTGAAAATTCCATGAAACATTAGAATCCTCAACTCCGTTTTTTTCTTTTTGAGTTAAAAATTGATATATTTCGTGCATATCATTTCCTTTAACCGAAATTTTGCTCATCATTGGGAAAGTTACTCCATAATTTTCTTGACAGAAACTAGCA
>PHDR01000313.1 GCA_002841035.1 Bacteroidetes bacterium HGW-Bacteroidetes-12
TTATAAGGTTATAATTGACACATTTGCTTCGGAGTATATCTCAAAAATGAATCTTCCAAATAATCACCCAAACATGGTTGATGCTCAAATGCTTTGCATTGAGCAGATTAATAAGTTTAGAGCAAAAAAACCCGATGATTTCCTTCTTCTTGCCGCCGATGCTTTGGAGTATAATCTTCTTCTAAGCAGGCGTTCGTTGGACCCATCCATTTACAAAATGTCTTCGAGACAAAAATGGAGTCTTATTCCGTTAATTGTTTTATTAGTAGGTTCTCTCCCCATATTTGTCTACTCCTTTATAAATAGCATTTTCCCCATAGTAATTGCAAAAATGGCTACTGCAAAAATTAAAGATTTGCAGTTCATAAGCAGCGTAAGGTTTGCTATTGGTTTATTACTATTCCCTTTATTCCATATAATTCAAATTGTGGTTTTTGCATTAATAACAAAAGACCTAATTTACACGCTGATCTACGCAGCAAGTTTACCCATTGGTGCATTTATTGTTTTTGAATGGAAAAAAAGGGCAGAGTTAGTTTGGGCTAGATTAAGAGAGGTAAAGTTTAACATATTCTCGCCCAAAAGGGTTAAACGACTGCAAGAACTCAATGTTGATATTAAAAACCAAATGTGGAAAATTGTCAACTTTAAGGAAGAAGAAGACTACATGAGTAATTCTGATGCCAATTAGAGTTCAAATAATTACTCTTCTCTTTTCCTATATGCCTCGGCTGTCATAGTAACAACTGGTGGATCACCATATGCACGATGGTGCTCAACTTTTACAATTAGAATAATGTCGGCATTAAGCAGTGCAGCTTGCTTTTTCAAAATAATCTCTGCACTTGTTTCTAGAGTTTTTGCCTTATTGTATTCATGTCGATTGGTCGCCTCGTGCTTCACCTGTAAATCTTCAACTTTAATCATGTCATCCACATCCTCCTTTGCCCGAGTGGCATCTATTTTTTGCCAATCCTTAACCTTTCGAATCTCAATAGCCTTTTGTGTCATCTGCTCAATCTTACCCGTACGATAGTAAATAGTTTGAACCTCCCTCCTATCAATCCATTCCACATCCATATTATCGGGCTGAGAATAAAAAACATACTTGTCGGAAATTCTTCTAACCTCAACCTCTTTCTCCTGCCCATTGAGAAGTTTAAGCCAATCGTATTGAGATTGAACACCAGGAGTAATTCTTGAACGAGTAGTATCATTAACCTCCTCTTGAACTAAACTAGTCGATAATTGAAAAGAATTAGATAATCTTTCATGCTTATTAAAAGAATAACCACGAATTATATTCGCAGAAAACATTAAGCAGATAGTAGAAAATAATAACAATATTTTCATAGTACTTCAATTAATTCTGGGCAACAAATATAGCTTTTCAAATATCAGTCCGCAAAAACACGCACTAATGTAATCCTAAAAACACATCAATAATAATTTTTAACACTTATCATATACACCTGTTTAACTGTGACTTAAGCAAATCTAGCAGTTGATGTAAAAAAATAATTATAAAATATATTGCATGTTAGTAAACATTAACTAACTTTGTGCGTTATAAGACTAAAGTTGATCATCAAAAAAAAATAGAACATGTCAACCATCCGACAACAAGAAATAATTGAAACATCCTTGGAGCTAATATCAACCTTAGGAATCCAGGGATTGACAATAAAAAACCTTTCGAAAAAGATAGGTATTTCAGAACCTGCGATTTATAGACATTACGATAATAAGATCAGCATTCTTTTAGCAATACTTGAATACTTCAAAAGCAAAAGTGAATCAATGTTTGTTCAACATGCCAACAATTCTGAGAACACTCTGCAGCGAATAGAAACTATTTTCCAAGGGCATTTTAATGCTTTTGAGAAAGCACCTTCATTGGTTAGCGTAATCTTTTCTGAGGAGATATTCAGGAACGAACCAGTTCTTCAAGAAAAAATTGCAGAAATAATGGATCGTAACAGTGGTGTAATTAAGGCCATTGTTGCCGAGGGGCAGGCAAAAGGTGAAATAAAGCCAGATATTGAATCAAAATATCTTACGTTAATAATAATTGGGGCATTACGAATGATGGTGAAGAGATGGCAGATGGGCGATAAATCGTTTAACCATGGCGAGGAGGTTAGCAAACTATTCAATACAATAAAAGCCCTAATTGAAGTAAAGTAGATAAAAATCCATAACCTCAATAATTATGAAAATAACTGAGAGTACATATGTGTCTGAAATCTTAAAAGAATATGGTGATATTGCAAATGTTATGGAAATATTTGGAGTTAAACGTGTTGGAGGATTTGGATTTCGTAAGTTTATTTCAAAATTTATAACAGTTAAAACCGCAGCTTTTGTCCATAGAGTTCCATTAGACATTTTTATTCTAATGGTTGAAAATGCCATTAATGAGAAGGATAAAACTGGTAAAAAATCAGACAATTAGAATGGGTAACAGAAAAACCTCTACCTACATCGGATTTGGATTAAGCGGGGTTTATCTTCAAATACAGTTTTTTTGGCCAGAGAAAATGCAACTATCAGAATAAACAATTTTTATAAAAAGCAATACTTAAAGAAAATCAAACAAAAAACTCAATAATTATGAAAATTACCGATTGGACTAAACAAGAAATCAGAGAAACTGCCCATAAAGTAGATGTTCGTTTGCTCTATGAAACAGACGCTGCGCAGGTTATGCATATTAACCTTCAGCCGGGCGAAGAGCTAAAACCACACTTCACCCCTGTTGACGTTTTCTTTTTTGTAGTAGAAGGAAACCCTACAATTATGGTGGGAGATGTAAAAAAAGAAGTAGGAATAAATATGCTTGTCGAAAGCCCAAAGGATATTGTTCATTGTCTTTATAATTATAGCGATAAGCCAGCTAGAATATTGGTGGTAAAAACTCCTAAGCCAACTCAACAAGCTAGGCTTTTGTAATATCTTTTAAGAAACATATCGACTTGCATTCGATGTGTTTTTTTTGGACAAATTAAGTTAGTTAATATTAACAAACATAAAATTATGAATAATACAAAGAAGAATTATTTGATCGCCTCGTGGGCAGTTCTGGTAATAGTAATTGCGCTAACCATCTACTTTATTGGAGCAATGAGCAAGAACGCACGAATGGAAACCAATCTCGATGAGTATATGCCCAAAACCCATCCTTCATTTGTTTACAGCGATCAGGCTGAGGAATGGTTTAACATTAAGGATGGGATTTTAATTGCTATAGAGAATAAAAACGGAATTTATAATACGCAAACTCTCGAGAAAATTAAAGCGATAAGCGAAGACC
>PHDR01000008.1 GCA_002841035.1 Bacteroidetes bacterium HGW-Bacteroidetes-12
TAATGTGGCAATTGCTGTTGCTGAGGCACAACCAGCAGCTGGTGTTGGGTTGTTACCGCCTCCTTTGTTGCCGTTTCCTGCTGTTGGAATATTTCGTGCGTTTAATGTTATCACTCCCGATAATACTAAACTGAAAAGGATAATTAATTTCTTCATAACGATTAGTTTTTAGTTTTTCACATGATAAGATTACGCAGGGTTGTATAGAAAAAATAACACTAATATAAGTTAGGTAGGTTTGAGCGGTTGAATGGTCAGTTTTATTTTATAAACGGTAATTTTGATTGACGAATTACGATTGACGAATTGAAATTTTGCAGCCTTATTAAATAGGGTAATGTTAAGTTTGAGTAATTTCGTGCCGAATCTTTTATAAAACAGACATGAAACGCAGCTATTGTGTGAGTTTAACAAATTATCAACGCCTTGAAACTAGAGAGGTGATGGTTGGAACAATAGGGATTGGAGGAACCAATCCTATTCGGGTACAATCAATGACCACTACCGACACAATGGATACGGAGGCTACAGTAAACCAAGCAATAAGAATGATAGAAGCTGGTTGTGAAATTGTGCGAATTACTGCTCCGAGCAAAAAAGAAGCTGAAAATTTAGCTAATATTAAAGCTGAACTACGAAAAAGAGGTTATACAACACCACTTGTTGCCGACATTCATTTTACACCTAACGCAGCTGAAATTGCAGCAAAAATCGTGGAAAAGGTACGAATTAATCCTGGAAACTATGCCGATAAAAAGAAGTTTGAAAACATTGAATATACTGATTTGACGTACAATGAGGAATTAGAACGTATTCGGGAAAGTTTTATGCCCTTGGTTGAAATTTGTAAAACGCATGGAACTGCCATGCGAATTGGAACCAACCATGGTTCATTATCGGATAGAATTTTAAGTCGTTATGGTGACACTCCTCTAGGAATGGTTGAATCGGCAATGGAATTTTTGCGAATTTGTCGTGATTTGAATTACCACAATATTGTTTTATCTATGAAAGCGAGTAATACATTGGTGGTGGTTCAGGCATATCGTTTGTTGGTGCATCAAATGATGCAAGAGAACATGAATTATCCTTTGCATTTAGGCGTTACCGAAGCTGGTGATGGTGAAGATGGAAGAATAAAATCGGCTGTAGGGATAGGCACCTTATTGGAAGATGGTTTGGGTGATACCATCAGGGTTTCCTTAACTGAAGAGCCTGAGTTTGAAATTCCTGTTGCTCAAGAATTGATTGCACGCTATAAAAACAGAACTAAAAAAAGTAAGATAGCTGCAATTACCAATTATGCCATCACACCATTTGAATACAATAAACGAAAAACAACATCAGTATTGAATGTTGGGGGAACTAATGTTCCTAGAGTTGTTGCAGATTTTTCTCTAAAAGAAAAAATTACACCAGCTTCTTTTTTTGCGTTGGGTTATCAGTATTCTGTTCCTTTAGATAAATGGCACATAACCGATTCGGCTTGCGATTATGTATTTTTAGGTGATAAAATTATTGATTTTGAAGTACCTGGAACACTCGGAATTATTTATAATTATAAAATTTGGCTACAGCAATATGCTAAATTTAATACCTACCCTTTTCTAACGATAAAAGAATACCTATCGGATGAAAAAAAACATGATAAACTTAATTTTGTGTATGTTACGTTACCAGAATTAACATCTTCATTTATAGAATTGCTAAAAAAAGACGAAACAGTAGTTTTATTAATTGATACGTATGCCGAACACGGTATGGCAGAGCAACGAAAGTTATTTAACGATTTGATTTTACACGATTGTAAAACACCTGTAATTATAGGGCGGGCCTATGGTAATTTAACACCAGAACAAGTGCAGCTTCATGCATCGACAGATATGGGAGCATTATTGGTTGACGGTTTGGGAGATGGTGTTTTTATTGCTGCCGAGAATTGTGGTAGTGACAAAATGATAAATGATACTGCTTTTGGAATTTTACAAGCCACACGAACACGTATTTCTAAAACAGAATATATTTCTTGTCCGAGTTGCGGAAGAACATTGTTCGATTTACAGGAAACAACAGCAAAAATAAGAGCCGTAACTTCTCATCTCAAAGGTTTAAAAATTGGTATTATGGGCTGCATTGTTAATGGACCTGGAGAAATGGCTGATGCTGATTATGGGTATGTTGGAACAGGTGTTGGGAAAATTACGTTATACAAAGAAAAAGAAGTAGTAAAAAGGAATGTGCCTGAAAATGAAGCCGTTGATGAACTTATTCAACTCATTAAAAAACATGGTGATTGGGTGGATGTTATTTAGAAAAAATTAATTCCAAATTATTCTCATTACTAACCCATGATGTAATCCAAAAGATTGAATATTCTCGTTCATATTAACTTTCGTATAGAATAAATTATAGGTAAGGTCTGTAGTAATCTTTTCTGTTAGTTGATATTTAAATCCTAATCCTGTTCCTCCTCCATAGCCAACACCTCCAGGTTTTCTATTAAATTCGCCTTGTGTATTATGGAAAATCTCGTATTCTCTATTGTTAATTACAATGTAATTTCTTTCTAATTTCACGCTATTAATATTTCCAAAAAAACTCCAGTATAATGCAACTTTTTCTTGAGAATAGAAACTAAGCTGAGTTCCTAAATTCAAATTAAATCGTTTTTCTTTTCCAATAATAGGGATTTGTTCATACGTTGGTCCAGGAGACATATTCAACGGGTTGTCAATTGCCATGGTAAAGGTTTGTTCATAATTTATTTCAGTAATATTCAAATCCATATAAATAGAATTTATTTTACTCAAATAAACTCCGAGGTGCAAACCAATATCAAAAGCTGCTTTGTATGCTGGTTGTTGAGGTAATTCTTCCACCCAATACGGATATTTAAAATAGGCATCAAAAGTGGTTTTGTTTTGAGGAAGTGTTAAAATATAATTAATTCCATAAGGAGTAATGTTGCTCCCTCCAGTATAAACAACAGCTGTATTGCTATTTGCAAAAAAAGAGCCTATGCTTACACCTCCGAAAAAAACACCTTTTTTGGAATCTTCCTCCTCTTGAGCAAACAGTGTAAAACAGCTTTGACTAAGAAAGTAAACGATAAAAATTAGCAAAAATCTCATTGTTATACCAATTAATTGAATGATTGTAAAATACAAATATAATTATATCTAAGTGTATTGTATCATTTTTTTAGCATCATTAATTGTTAGTTTTGTAAAAAATAAAACCTACAAATGACCAAACAAAAATTAAAATCTGAAATTATAAATTATACCTTTATTTTTTTTGGTGCTTTCTTTTTAGCATTAGGAATGGTTGGTTTTTTAAT
Organism: Bacteroidetes bacterium HGW-Bacteroidetes-12; assembly: GCA_002841035.1. GTDB lineage: Bacteria > Bacteroidota > Bacteroidia > Flavobacteriales_E > Vicingaceae > BRH-c54. The sequence continues at coordinate 3,341 of PHDR01000008.1, forward strand.
ACCGAACAAAATTGCAACTGGAGGTATTGCTGGGCTTTCCATTATTTTTCATCATCTTTTTCAATTGCCAACTGGTTTTATTTTGGCTGTTGTTAATATTCCATTATTACTATTAAGCATCAATTATTTGGGGAAAAAATTTGCCATCAGAACCATTATTGCCATAATTTTTATTGCAGTTATGGTTGATTTTTTAACAGAAATATTGCATTTCCCAACATTAAGCAGTAATACGTTGCTTTCATCACTTTATGGAGGTGTTTCCGTTGGCTTAGGTTTAGGATTTATATTTAAAGGAGATGCTTCTGCTGGAGCAGGAACAATTATTGCAAAAATTTTACACGCTAAAGCTGGTGTTAGAACTGGAGATGTTTTATTGGTATTGGACGCTGTTGTAGTAATTGCTGCTGGCGTTGTCTTTAAAGACATTGAACTTGCTTTGTGGAGTTTAATCAGTATTTATGTTGCATCAAAACTAATAAACATAATTCTTACAGGAAATCGGCATGAAAAAGTGGTTCATATTTCAACCAACAAAGAAACTTTGTTGAGTGAACAAATCATAAAGAAATTAGGAATTAAAGGAACAGTAATAAATGGGAGTGATTTGAGTTTAAAAAATGATAAAACATTGATACTTATTGTTGTGGAAATAAACAGATTAAACACACTTAAATCTATCATAAAAAATACTGACCCTGATGCGTTTATGGTAGTGATGGAAGCAAGCGAAATGTTAGGTTCGAGCAGGCATATTGACGAATCTTACCATAAGTCAAAATTGTTTTCTTAAGAAATTAACGCTCTTTTTCAAGTACTTCATCCACCAAGGTAAGTTCGTTGAACCATTCCTCTCCAAACCTTCTGATAAGGGGTTCTTTTAAAAATTGATAGGTTTTTACGCCAAGTTCTTCTCCTAAAGTGCAAGCATCATCGCAAATATCCCAATAGGCATAATTTACTGCTGTATAGTCTGCAATTTTGGACAACCTTACTGGAAACAAATGGCAAGAAATAGGTTTTTTAAACGCTGTTTTTCCATCTAAATAGGCTTGTTCAATAGCACATTTTGTACAATTATTTTCGTCAAAAAAGACAAAAGCACATTCTTTTCCATCCACCAATTGAGTAACATAATCACCATCGGCATCAACGGTGTATAAATCTTCTTCTAAAGCAGCGATAGATTTTTCTGACAAATAAGGTTTTACTACCTCAAAAACATTTTCGAGCTCCTCTAATTCTTCATGTTCTAAAGGTGCTCCAGCATCTCCTTGCACACAACAAGCTCCTTTACATGCGTTAAGGTTGCACACAAATTTTCTTTCTAAAATTTCTTCGGAAACAATGGTGTCTTGAATTTGAATCATTCTTTTATTAATTTGAGATTGGAGATTCTACGTTAATCAGCGATATCTGCGAGAAAATATTAGAAATTATAAATTAGTTAGGATGTTGATGGTTTTTTCCAACATTTCATCCGTAAAATTCAGATGCGTTACCATTCTGATTTGCTGTGGACCAAAAGCGATGGTTAAAATACCTTTTTGTTTTAGCTTTTCGATGATTTCGGAATGAACAAAGTTGGCATTGATATTTGCCACCACAATATTAGTGTCTATAGGCATTAAACTATCAACAAACGGTAGGTTTTGCAAGGCTTCACCCAATATTTTTGCTCTTTTATGGTCGTCTTTTAATCGCTCAATGTTATTTTCTAAAGCATAAATTCCTGCCGCAGCTATAAATCCCGCCTGACGCATACCACCGCCAAATATTTTTCTTATTTGTCGAGCTTTTTTGATATCTGATTTGCTGCCAACTAAAACAGAACCTACTGGGGCACCTAATCCTTTCGACAAACAAATTGAGATGGTATCAAAGGCATTGCCGATGTCTTTGGCAGTATAATCACTTTCTACAATAGCATTAAAAATTCTGGCTCCATCCAAATGAAATTTTAATCCTTTTTCTTTACATAAAGCAGCAATTTCTTTCATCTCATTAAGACTATAAATGCTTCCACCACCTCTGTTCATGGTGTTTTCTAAACTTACCAATTGAGATTCTGGCTTGTGCACATCATCCGGATTGATGGCAGATAAAATTTGATTAGCTGTTAACCTACCCCTATTGCCTGAAATTAGTTTAGTTGCCAACCCTGAGTTAAATCCAATTCCTCCACCTTCGTATTGATAAATGTGAGAAAGTTCATCACAAATTACTTCTCCAGGGGAGTTCGTATGAATTTTTATGGCTATTTGATTGGTCATAGTCCCTGATGGACAAAAAATACCAGCTTCTTTGCCAAACATGGTTGCTGCCAACTCTTCTAGTTGGTTAATGGTTTCATCTTCACCAAAAACATCATCGCCTACTTTGGCGTTCATCATGGCTTCCAACATCTCTGTAGTAGGTGTGGTTACCGTATCGCTTCTTAAATCTATTTGCATAATTTATTAAATAAAACAAGGGAGCAACGATGTTATCTCCCTTGTTAATGTATAACTAATTAATGTATAACTAAAATGCCATTAAGAAACCGTTTGCATTTTAATTAAATTTAAAGCTGAACCTGCAACAAACCAATCTATTTGTTGTGCATTATAGGTATGATTCAATTTTATTTGTTCTTTGCTTCCATCAGCATGAGCTAACTCTAGGGTTAATTGTTTTCCTGGAGCAAAATCAGTTAAATCAATAAAATTAAAAGTGTCATCTTCTTTAATTTTATCATAATCTGCTTCATTAGCAAAAGTCAACCCTAACATACCTTGTTTTTTAAGGTTCGTTTCGTGAATACGAGCAAAAGATTTAACAATAACTGCCACAACACCTAAATGACGAGGCTCCATAGCGGCATGTTCTCTTGAAGAACCTTCTCCATAATTATGGTCGCCCACAACTATACTTGGCACTCCTGCGGCTTTATAAGCTCTCGCTGTTGCAGGAACTTCTCCTTTTGAACCCGTTAATTGATTGGTTACTTCGTTTGTTTTTTCTCCAAAAGCATTTACAGCTCCAATTAACATATTGTTTGAAATATTGTCTAAGTGACCTCTGTATCTTAACCAAGGACCTGCCATAGAAATATGGTCGGTAGTACATTTTCCTTTTGCTTTGATTAACAATTTAATTCCAGTGATGTTTTGTCCGCTCCAAGGAGTGAAAGGAGCTAACAATTGTAATCTATCTGAATCAGGTTTTACAGAGATTTCAACACTACTTCCATCAGCAGCAGGAGCTTGATAACCGTTGTCTTCAACATCAAAACCTTTGCTTGGCAATTCATCGCCAACTGGAGGGTCTAATTTAACTTGTTCTCCTTTGTTGTTAGTTAATGTATCTGTAATTGGATTAAACCCTAAATCGCCTGAAATTGCAATTGCAGCAACCATTTCTGGTGAAGTTACAAAAGCGTGTGTATTTGGGTTCCCATCAGCTCTTTTAGAAAAATTTCTGTTGAAAGAGTGAATGATGGTATTTTTTTCTTGTTTGTCAGCACCAGCTCTGTCCCATTGTCCAATACATGGACCGCAAGCATTGGTGAAAATGGTGGCATTCAAATCTTCAAAAGGTTTTAATAATCCGTCTCTTTCTGCTGTAAACCTTACTTGCTCAGAACCCGGGTTAATACCAAATTCAGATTTTGTAATAAGTCCTTTTTCAACAGCTTGTTTAGCAATTGAAGCAGCTCTAGCTAAATCCTCGTAAGAAGAGTTAGTACAAGAACCTATTAATCCCCAATCTACTTTTAATGGCCAATCGTTTTTAGTTGCTTTTTCTCTCATTTCAGCAACAGGAGTAGCTAAATCTGGCGTGAAAGGCCCATTTATGTGAGGAGATAAAGTTGATAAATCAATCTCTATTACTTGGTCAAAATATTGTGATGGATTAGCATAAACTTCATCATCACCAGTTAAATGCTCAGCTACTTTATCCGCCAATGCAACAACATCAGCTCTGTCGGTAGCTTTTAAATATCTTCTCATCGAATCATCGTAACCGAAAGTAGAAGTAGTTGCACCTATTTCAGCTCCCATGTTACAAATAGTTCCTTTGCCTGTGGCAGAAAGTGATTTAGCACCTTCGCCAAAATATTCAACAATAGCTCCTGTTCCGCCTTTAACGGTAAGAATTCCTGCTACTTTAAGGATAACATCTTTTGCAGACGTCCAACCATTTAATTTTCCTGTTAATTTAACACCAATTAGTTTAGGGAATTTTAGTTCCCAAGCCATTCCAGCCATTACATCAACAGCATCGGCACCACCAACACCAATAGCAACCATTCCTAAACCGCCTGCATTAACTGTATGCGAGTCTGTTCCTATCATCATTCCTCCTGGAAAAGCATAGTTTTCCAATACTACTTGATGGATAATTCCTGCTCCTGGTTTCCAGAAACCAATTCCGTATTTGTTACATACAGAACTTAAAAAGTTAAATACTTCGTTGTTTTTATTTAATGATTCTTGTAAATCTTTTGTTGCACCAACTCTTGCCTGAATAAGGTGGTCGGCATGAGCAGTTGAAGGAACAGCTACTTTACTTTTTCCAGCTTGCATAAATTGCAATAAAGCCATTTGAGCTGTTGCATCTTGCATCGCTACTCTGTCAGGAGCAAAATCTACATAAGATTTTCCTCTTTCAAAAGCAGTTGCTGCTTCGCCATCCCAAAGATGAGCGTATAATATTTTTTCTGATAAAGTAAGCGGTCTGCCTACTACTTTTCTTGCTGCAGCAATCCTTGAAGGATACTTCTCATAAACAGCTTTAATCATTTCAATGTCGAATGCCATGATACGTTTGGTTTTTGATTTATAAATTAATAATAAAACTTAATAAGATACTTGTGTAATAAAGCTTGAAGTGAATAAATGCTCTTGCCAACGCCAACTTAACCCATGATGGATATTCCAACTCTTTTGCTTTCTTGCTGCGAATTTACGATTTTTTGATTGCTTACAAAAATATCTTTCGGAAAGTTTAACACTTTTAACAAAAAACAAACCTCCAAGATTTTGAAAACCTTGGAGGTTTAAAGTTATTGGAAGTTATTTTAACGAAATTTTTATACCTTTGAAAACCTTATAAAACTCAAATAAAAATTGGAAGCCGAAAAATTTTATCATATTTACAATCATGCTAATGGAAATGAAAATCTTTTTAAAGAAGAAGAAAATTATCGTTATTTTCTGCAACAATGGGACAAATACATTTCGCCAATAGCAGTAACTTATGCTTATTGTTTAATGCCTAATCATATACATTTTTTAGTACAAATAAAAGATGATACGGAAATTTTAAACCTTGGAGGTTTTGAAAGCGAGAAGCTACACCTGACAGGTTTTGAAAACCTGTCAGGTGTTTCGTCAACTAAAATTTCAAAATGTTTTAGTAATTTGTTCAATTCGTATGCAAAAGCATTCAATAATTCATATAACAGGAAAGGTTCTTTATTTCATAGACCTTTCAAACAAAAAGAAATTACTTCTGAAGAATACTTAAAAACATTAGTCTGTTATATTCATAGAAATCCTATTCATCATGGGTTTTGTACTGACTTCACAGAATGGAGACACAGCTCTTATCATTCTTATTTATCTGATAAATCCTCAAAAATAGAACGCAATTACATCTTAGATTTATTTGATGGTAAAGAAAATTTTATTGAAGCTCATCAGCAATACATTGAACCATTAGATTCAGAATTATTTTTAGAATAAAGATTACTTTTACCCAACCTTTCCGAAAGTTTAAAACTTTCGGAAAGGTAAATCACAAATCAGACCTAACAGGTTTTGAAAACCTGTCAGGTGCCTTTTGTTAAATCTTTTTAAAATTTACTACTTATAAAAATACATGTACCTAAATTAGTTACATTTGTAACCTTTTTAGATTACGGCAAAAAATAATGATTAATCAAAACATATATGGATATGAAATGGCTCGTATTTCGGAGGTTTACCTGAGTACTTTGTCGTCTATTATGAAGCCTTTTGGTATTGAAAGGTATTTTGCTCCATTGCTCTATTTGTGTGAAAATAGCGGAAAGATTACCCAAAAAGATTTAGCAGAAGCATTAAAAAGAGACAAAGTTTCTACTATGCGAATGGTAGATTATTTAAGCGAAAAAGGTTTATTGGTTAGAACACAAGATTGCAACGATAGAAGGTGTCAGATTTTAAAAGTTACCGATAAAGCAATGGAACTGGTGCCTAAAATTAAAGAAGGCGTGAAACAAACTAATGATTTGTTGTTGAGAGATTTTACCGAAGAAGAAAAAGTAAGTTTTAAGAAAAATATGGACAAATTATTTACAACCATAGGTAGTTTGCCCGAACCCGACTATATTGTTCAAGCATATAAAAGAAATAATAAGTAAAAGATGAATAAAAAAATTAAAAATATAGCGTTAGTTGCTTTAGCAACATTAGTTTGGTCTTGTGGAGATACAAAAAAAGATGCTCAACAAGTACTGGGAAGTTTACAGGTAAAAGGATATAAAGTGGCTACACAATCTTTTAACAGTGAGGTGAAAACAACCGCAAACATAATAGCTAGCGAGCAAGTGGAGCTAAAAGCCCCTATTGCAGGACAAGTATTAGAAATTTACTTTGAAGAAGGGGCTGTAGTTAATAAAGGACAACAACTCATCCGTATGGATGACCGCTCTTGGAAAGCCCAATTAGTGGGTGTACAAGCTGCGTTAGAAAATGCTCAAAAAGATTATGAGCGTAAAAAACAATTGTTGGTAGTTGAGGGTAGCAGTCAGGAAGAAATTGACAACGCTTTTTCTACTGTTGAGACCTTAAAATCTCAAGTAGAACAATTAAAAGTAAACATTGATTTAGCCAATGTAAAAGCTCCATTTTCTGGTAAGTTGGGTATGCGAGATTTTAGTAAAGGTGCTTTTCTAACTCAAGGACAAATAATAACTTCTCTAACAGAAATAGATAAGCTGAAGGTAGATTTTACCTTAGCTCAAAATCATCAAAAAAGCATAGAAATAGGTAAAAAAATAGCGGTGTTAATAGAAAACGACACGTTGGAAGCTGAAATTTATGCTATTAGTCCGGTGGTTAGTGCCGATTCGAGAACCATAAATGTAAGGGCTATGCTAAAGCAAAAAGAAGGGAAAATGTATATGCCAGGCGTTTTTGCAGAAATTATTATCACTACCAATTTTATTAATGATGCATTGTTAATTCCAACACAGGCGGTTGTTCCTTCTATAACTGACCAAACCATTTATGTGGTAAAAGATGGAAAAGCACAGAAAAAAATTGTTCAAATTGGCAATAGAACTAAAGATCTGGTTCATATTACAGAAGGTTTAAGTGAAGGAGAAGTAGTTTTAACAACTGGATTGTTGCATGTTAAAGACGGAATGCCTGTTACAGTAGAATTAATAAAATAAAAGAACCCGATGACATTATCAGATATAAGTATAAAAAGACCTGTTTTAGCATCTGTTTTTGCTATCATCATTGTTATTTTAGGGATAGTGGGATACCTATCACTAGGGGTGAGAGAATATCCTAGTGTTGATCCTCCTGTTGTTACCGTTACCACCAATTATGTTGGCGCTAATGCCGAAATTATCGAATCTCAGATTACAGAACCTCTTGAGGAACAAATTAATAGTATTGATGGAATAAAAACACTAAGTTCCAACAGTACGGATGGTAGAAGTACCATTACCATTGAGTTTTTGTCTGAAATGGATTTAAATAATGCCGCTAATGATGTGCGAGACAAAGTTTCTCAGGCAGTTAGAAATTTACCTCCTGATGCTGATCCTCCTATTGTAAACAAAGCCGATGCTAATGCTGAAACGATTTTATCCATCACTGTTCAAAGTGAGAAAAGAGGTTTGTTGGAGCTTTCTCAAATAGGAAATAATATTTTTAAAGAGCGATTACAAACCATTCCCGGAGTGAGTAATATTCGTATTTGGGGAGAGAAAAAATATGCCATGCGTTTGGAATTAGACCCAAGTAAAATGCGTGATTATAACATTACTCCAATTGATATTAAAGATGCGTTAAGCAAACAGAATATCGAATTACCTTCGGGGAGAGTGGAAGGTGCCGAAACAGAATTAACCGTTAGAACCATTGGAAGACTTTATACTGTTGAGGAGTTTGAAGATTTAATCATAAAAGAAGAAAACAACTCCTTAATTAGATTAAAAGATGTTGGCTCTGCCCGATTGGGAGCTGAAGCCGAAAGAACATTATTGAGAGGAAATGGAGTTATACCCATGGTTGGAATTGCGTTACAACCTCAGCCTGGTTCTAATTATGTGGAAATTGTAGATGAAGCCTTTCGTAGGTTAGAAATTATAAAAAAAGATTTGCCTGAGGATATTCAATTAAATGTAGCCTTAGACAAAACTATTTCTATCCGAAAAGCCATTAGTGAGGTTAAATCAACAATTGTGTTGGCCTTTATTTTAGTGTTAATGGTCATCTTCTTTTTCTTAAGAAACTGGCGAACCACCCTAATTCCAATTGTTTTAATCCCGATTGCTCTATTAGGAAGTTTTGGCTTTTTATATGCTGCTGGATTTTCTATTAATGTACTTTCATTACTAGGTTTAGTCTTAGCAACAGGTTTAGTAGTTGATGATGCCATTGTTGTAATGGAAAATATTTATACAAAAATTGAAGATGGTGTGCACCCTATGAAAGCTGCTTTTGAAGGATCAAGAGAAGTGTTTTTTGCAGTTATTGCGACATCGGTTACCTTAATTTGTGTGTTTCTACCTATCTTTTTTATGCCAGGATTAACAGGTGAATTATTCCGAGAGTTTGCCATGGTTGTTGTTGGGGCTATTATAATTTCTACTTTCATTACACTTTCGCTAACACCAATGATGAGTTCCAGAATGTTAAAGAAAAGCAAACGAGAAAATGCCTTGATGCGTGCTTTCGGTAAAATAGTAAACGTAAGTACAGAAAAATATACTGCTTCTTTAACCAAGTTTATGGAAAAAAGATGGTTAGCATTTCCAGTATTTATAGTAATGTTAGCCAGTATTTTCTTTATTGGTTCACAATTGCAATCGGAATTGGCTCCAATGGAAGATAAAAGTCAGCTGCGTATTGTTTCTACTGCTCCAGAAGGAACTTCTTATGAAGCAATGGATGCGTATCAATATGAGTTGATGCAAATTATGGACACCATTCCCGAAAAAGCCTTTTTATTAGGAGTTACCTCTCCAACTTTTAGAGCTTCAACTGCTGCCAACTCTGCTTTTATCAGAATTACTTTGGTAGAACCTTCCGAAAGAAAGAAATCTCAAGCTCAATTGGCTGGAGAAATTAACCAAATCTTAAAAAATCACACCTTTGCTAAATCTTTTGTAATTCAAGATGCTACTATACAAACCAGTGGTGGTGGGTTTAATAAATTACCTGTCCAGTTTATTTTGCAAGCCCCCGACTTGGAAAGAATAAAAGCTGCTTTGCCTATTTTTATGGATAGCGTTCAGAATAGCCCTGTTTTCTCTATCTCGCAAGTGGATTTGAAATTTAACAAACCTGAAATAAAAGTAAGCATCAATAGGAATAAAGCTGCTTTAATGGGCGTTACCATTTCAGATATTGCTCAAACCTTACAAACATTTTTAAATGAAGAAAGATTAGGTTATTTCATCAAAGACGGGAAACAATATTTTGTGCTTTCTGAAGCTAAAAAAGACAAAAAAGACGAACCTTTAGATTTGAACAACATTACTGTTCGTAATAAAAATGGCGAAATGGTTACGCTTGACAATTTGGTAGATATTGAGCTAACCAGTCGTCCGCCATCTTTATTAAGATATAACCGTTATACTTCAGCTACTGTAGAAGCTGATTTAGCTCCTGGTTTTGCCTTGGGCGATGGAATTGATGAAATGCGAAGAATTGCTTCTGTTGTTTTAGATGAATCTTTTAGTACTGAATTGGCTGGTTCTGCTTCCGATTTTGCTGAAAGCTCTGACAGCACACTTATTATTTTCATTTTTGCATTGATTTTGGTTTACCTAACATTGGCTGCTCAATTTGAGAGTTTTAGAGATCCACTAACTATTATGCTTACCGTTCCATTGGCTTTGGCAGGTGCTGTTTTAACCTTATGGATTTTCGGACAAACCATTAATATTTTTAGTCAGATTGGAATGATTGTGTTAGTTGGTATTGTTACCAAAAATGGAATTTTAATTGTAGAATTTGCCAACCAAAAAAGAGATGCTGGAATGTCGTTAAAACAAGCTGCTTTTGAAGCTGCTTCGCAACGTTTCAGACCTATTTTAATGACAAGTTTATCTACCGTTTTAGGAGCTTTACCAATTGCCTTGGCGTTAGGAGATTCTTCTACCAGTAGAATTCCTATGGGATTAGCAATTATAGGAGGATTGATTTTATCATTAGTATTAACATTATATGTAATTCCTGCTTTGTACACATACATAGCAAGTAAAGAGAATAAAATTATAGATGAAAAAGATTTTAAATAAAAATAATTTAGTTGTTGTATTAATTTGTTTAAGCTCTTTGGCAAATGCACAAACATTGCAAGAGTTGATAAATGTTGCGTTGGCTAACAATTACCAGATTAGAATATTGAAAAACGAAGCTCAAGTTGCTGCCAATAATAATACTATGGGCAATGCAGGACAATTACCAACGGTTAGTTTAGATGGTGCTTATTCAACTTCTTTTAACAATACCCGACAAGAGTTTGCCGATGGTTCGATTAGAGAAGGAAATAACGCCAAAAACACGAATGTAAATTTATCTGTTTTAGCTAATTGGACTATCTTTAATGGCTTTAGCGTTTATGCCAAAAAAAACCAATTGAATTATTTGGAGCAACTGGGAGAACTCAATTCTAAATTTTACATAGAACAAACGGTTTCTGATATTGTGATGGTTTACCACCAGGTGGCTTATGAAACGCAATTACTAAAACATTATCAGCAAACGCTTAACATTTCTCGTTTCAGATTAAACTTAGAACAAAAAAGAAAAGAAATTGGGTCAAGTACTGCAATGGCTTTCGGACAAGCATTGGTAGATTACCAAACAGATAGCATTATGTTGTTGAATCAGCAAAATACCATACAAACATTAAAAATTGAGTTGAACAGAATTTTAAGTAACAATTTAGAAAATGAACTCTCCATTTTTGCCGAAGGACTTAGTTTATTGCCTATTCCAGCCAAAGAAACACTCTCTAAAATGGTTGAAAGCAGCAACAATCAATTGGAACAACAACGTCTGCAAGAATTAATTGCAGAAACAGAGTTACGTATGTCGAAAGCCAGTCGTTACCCTAAAATAGATTTGTTTGCAGGCTATCAATATTCAAAAACATTTTCTGAGGTAGGTTTTTTTAGCTCTAATCAAAACTACGGACCAACCGTTGGTGTAAGCGTAAGTTTTAATTTATTTAATGGCGGAGCAATAACCCGTGAGATTAAAAACACTAAAATTTTCACAGAAAATGCTCGACTTACCAAGCAAGAAGTAACTCAAAATATTAATGCTGATGTACTAAAACTTTACAATGAACATATTTCTTTAGGAGAAAGAATTACATTGGCAAAAAGCAATGTAGCTACCATGCAAAAAGTGTATGAAACAGCCTCTGAACAATTGAAAAAAGGTGCTATAAATGGTTATGATTTCCGTTTAACACAGCTTACATTGCTCAATAGCGAACTAACCCTAATGCAATTACAATTGGCTTCAAAAGCAATAGAAATTAGCCTAAACAGACTTTCAGGAACAGTGTTGAGTGCATATATGGATTAAAACCCCACCCCAACCCTCCCAACGGGAGGGAGTCCTCCTCCTTTGGAGGAGTTAGAGGAGGATTTTAATCGTCAACCAATCATTGTTCAAAACCACTTTGTATTTTCAACAGAATTAACTCAGATTAGAATTATTTTTGTATAGTTTCAATTTAGTTATACAATGCTATCATCGCAACAACAATATCGTTTATACATTTTACTTGCCGCTATTGTATTGTGGGGTTGTAAAACCACTCAACCTCTTCCTGACAAAAAGAAAACCACAATAAAAAACAATACATCTCCTGTAAATGTTGTATTTGATGAGCTAGAGGAAACTGATAAGAAAAAAGAAGATGTTTCAGTTGCTGAACCAACCTTATCTAAAGAAGATCTAGAACTTAAAACCAAATATGCGACCCTACTTGATACTTCTCCAAAAGAACTGCATTTAACTCAATTATATGCATTTATTGACGAGTGGATAGATGTGAAATATAAATATGGTGGCACAACCCAAAAAGGAGTTGACTGCTCGGGTTTTACTAATTTACTTTATAATAATGTGTATAACAAAGAATTACCAAGGTCATCATCAGATATAGCGGCTGTTGCCAAAAGCGTTTCTAAAAAAGAACTTAGTGAGGGCGATTTTGTGTTTTTCTCTATTAGAAGCAACAAAGTAGATCATGTAGGTATTTATTTAGCAAATAACCGTTTCGTACATGCTAGCACTTCTAAAGGAGTAATCATTTCAAGTTTAGAACACCCTTACTATGCAAAGTACTTTAAAAAAGGAGGGCGATTAGAATGAATGTATTAATTACAGGTGCAAGCAAAGGTATTGGAGCAGCCTTAGTAAAACACTTCGCAGCCCATACCGATGCCACTATTATTGCTTTGGCAAGAAACATAGAGTTACTAAAAAACTTGCAACATTTTTGTGCTAAAGAATATCATAAATCCATTCATATTTATAATGTTGATTTAAGTCAACCTGATTTTCAACTAACATTGAATGCTATTTTAAAAGAACATCAACACATTGATATTGTTATCAATAATGCTGGATTTTTAGCTCATCTTCCTTTTGAAAAAACAGATATACAAACTATTCAACAAACTTTCCAAGTAAATGTTTTTGCTCCTATGTTGCTTTTACAAAGCGTATTTGCTCATCTTGATGCAACAAAAAAATGTCATGTAATAAATATTGGCAGCATGGGTGGTTTTCAAGGTTCAGTAAAGTTCTCAGGGCTTTCAATATATAGTTCTTCAAAAGCAGCATTAGCAAGCCTAACCGAATGTTTGGCTGAAGAATATAAAAATAGAAATATATACGTAAATTGCTTAGCATTAGGCTCAGTGCAGACAGAAATGCTTAATAATGCTTTTCCGGGTTTTAAAGCCCAAACTACTGCTGAGGAAATGGCTAAATTTATTTTTAATTTTGCCATTCAACATCCTCTCTTAATCAACGGAAAAGTTATTCCTATTTCGGTGGAGACGCCTTGAGGAAGAAGCCGTTTTTTCCAAAATTTATCCATATATTTTTTTGAGAATATATCTATAAATACTTCGTTAAAAAAAGTCATGACCATTTAAAAGTCAATGTTATAAACAAAAATAAGTTCGTAAGTAGTCGAACCTTAAAAACGCCAAATTAGGTTACAAAGGCTAAAAAATAGGTTTTCAAGAGTGTAAAAAAGTTCAAGAAAAAATAGACAAAAAGAAGATTTCCATTTATTCATCATTCTTTTGAAGTTATACCAATTGTAATTATATTTTAGTCCAAACAAAAATATAATTTTACAATGGTTAATGCCGATATATTAACCTGACGGCATTATATTCATAATTTTGATTAAGCAGCATATTGTATGTCCTTATGATTGAAATATTTTTTGACTCTCTCTGGGGTTTGTGCTAACATTTGCATATGGTTCTCTAAATTTTCTTTCAGTTTTTCTTGGTTTTTTGGTGCTGGTTTGGCGGATAATCCTTGCTTTAAATCACAATTCAAATATTCATCGGGATTTTTTTCGGGAGAATAGGCTGGTAAAAAGAAAAGCTCTATTTTTTCTTTGTTTTCCTCTACCCAATCTTTAACGATATAACTATGATGCACTCTCAAATTATCTAAAACGAGGAATATTTTTTGCTCGTTAGTCTTTATTAATTGTTGTAAAAATTCAATAAATTTATCTGAATTCATGTTTTCTGAATAAATCATAAACTGTACTTTCCCTTGATTAGTAACGGTTGAAATCATATTCATTGAAAATCGCTTTGACATACTTTTTTTAGTTGGTGTTTTCCCTTTTGGAGCATATGAACGACCGTGCTGGCAGTTGTTACGGACTCCTGTTTCATCGCCCCAGTGTATTTCTGCGTGTTCTGTTTTGGCTCTTTTTTGTATGGCAGGATATTCCTCATCTAGCCATTTTTGAACTTTTTTTGGACATTGCTCGTAAGCCATTTTCTTTGGCTTTTGTGGCGTAAATCCCCATTTTCGCAGATAATCACCCATTGTATTGATGGCTAAAACAACTCCAAACTCTCTTTCAACTAATTCCTTAACTGCTTTTCTTGTCCATAATGCAAAGTCCAATTTTAATTGGTCGGGCATTTTGTCAATTATCATCAATTGAATGGCTTTTTCTTGGGCAAGACTCAAAAGTTTTTTGTCTTCAGATTTTACGCCTTTCTTTTTCGATTTAAAACTGCCTATTTCTGCATATTGCTTACACCAATTAGAAACAGTATTTTTGTTTACGCCAAACAAAACTGCTACATCTCCTTTTTTTACTCCTTTTTTTATCAAGGCTATTGCCTTTTTCCTATACGAACTTCTTATCGTATCGTCAACTGTCCTAAAATCTTCTTTTTCCATAGAACAAATATACAACTTTTTATGAATATATTGTCGCTAGGTTAATAACTTAGTAAAAAAGCCTTGAAATTTAAAATTTCAAGGCTTTTTTAATTTATTTTTAGCATCCAAATCAAAAATCAAAATCAGGATCTGGAGCCTTGCTGTACGATTTTTTCTTAGGCTTAATTTTCTTTACAAACAAAATTGTAATTAATTCATCATCAGCAGTAATCATTGTTCTGCTCATTCCGTTAGTAACATCAATTGCTTGATCTGGATATCTAAATTTTCGAGTTACTTTTTCGTACGTATCATCTTCAAAACGTAGATAAATTTCATGGACATTAATCTTTTGATTTTTAACTTCTACTTTGCCAAAATAACACTCTGCTAGGCTTCCTTTTCTGAAAGAAATAATAACGTCATTATAAACCCCATCAGCAACATCATAAGCACCTCTTTTTTCAAAAACACTTGCATATTTTTGATAACAAGTTTGTTGGTCTTCTCCTTGCTCTTGTGAAAAAAGAACGTTAGTGGCAGAAATAATAAGTAAACTCAGTAATATTTTTTTCATCTGTTTAGTGTATATTGTTGTTTATATTTTATTCAAAGCATAAAAGTAAAAATACTTTATTTAATATCTATGTTTAAAAGTTATATTTTTGTAGCATCTTTGTAAAAATAGATTAAAAATGGGTATAAAAATAATCAAAAATAATTTTCTAGAAGCAAAACAAATCTTAGACCATTTTATTAATGATGAAACCAATCTAGAAAAAATTGCATTGGCAGGCGATTTAATCATTACTTCTTTTGCCAATAATGGAAAAGTTTTTTCTTGTGGAAACGGTGGTTCTATGTGCGATGCAATGCATTTTGCCGAAGAATTAACAGGTAGATTTAGAGAAAACAGAATTCCTCTTCCTGCAATTGCAATTTCCGATGCAAGCCATATAAGTTGTGTTGGAAATGATTATGGATATGATGAAATTTTTTCTCGTTATCTACAAGCATTAGGAAACAATGAAGATGTTTTATTAGCAATTAGCACCAGCGGAAATTCTATTAATGTTATAAAAGCCGCCCAAATGGCAAAAGAAAAAGGTCTAAAAGTGATTGGCTTAACCGGAAAAAATGGAGGAAAATTGGCTGCACTATGTGATGTTGAAATTCGAGTTCCTTTTGATGGATATGCCGATAGAATTCAAGAAATTCATATAAAAATTATTCATTCGCTTATTCATTATGTTGAAGAAAATGTAACATTAATAAAATAATAAAGCAATTTGAAAATGATTTTCAACTTCTGTCTTCCAACCTTATAAACTTTATAAACTTTTAACTAACTAAGCCATGCTAATCAAAACCTACGGAAGTGCAGTTGTTGGTGTTGATGCCATTACTATTACCGTTGAAGTAAATGCCGATAGAGGCTTTAAATTTTTTATGGTGGGTTTGCCCGACAATGCTGTAAAAGAAAGTCAACACAGAATTGAATCAGCACTAAAAAATGTAGGCTATAAAATGCCTGGCAAAAAATTAGTGATAAACATGGCTCCAGCCGATATCCGCAAAGAAGGCTCTGCTTATGATTTAACAATAGCCATGGGAATTTTGGCAGCTTCAGCTCAAATAGAAGCAGAAAAAATTCAAGATTATGTCATTATGGGAGAACTTTCATTAGATGGTAGTTTACAACCCATAAAAGGAGCATTACCCATTGCCATTCAGGCTCGAAAAGAAGGTTTTAAAGGATTTATTTTACCAAAACAAAATGCTAAAGAAGCTGCTGTTGTTGATGATTTGACTGTTTATGGAGTGGAAAACATTAGTGAAGTAATAGGCTTTTTTAATGGCAAAAATTCGTTGGAAGAAACAATTATAGATACACGAAAAGAATTTTATCAAAACCT
>PHDR01000314.1 GCA_002841035.1 Bacteroidetes bacterium HGW-Bacteroidetes-12
ATTTTGCAACATTAAAAAGTAGAAATGATAGAATATAATAAGCCTAAATATCCAATGCCAAATAGCATAATTACTTTTAGAATAGTACTCAGAAAATGATAGTCTGATTTTTCTTGAGCGGCACTAATTTTATAAAAAACATACCCAAGAGGAATTTGTATCATCACAATAAAATAAATGATTGAAATAATATCTCCCATCCTGAATTGGTAGTATTGTAAATAACCAATTATGATTATCATGAAAATAACAAAAACTTGAGCTACTTTTTTTGCAACATTTTTTCCATAAGCAACGGGTAAAGAATGACTATAATATTTTTTATCACCATCATAATCTTCAATGTCTTTGATGATTTCACGAATCATTGTGCTTAAAAATGCAAACAAAGAAAACCCCAACACCCATTTCATAATAATACTAAGATTTTGTTTTAGGATATACATCAACTCATTGACAGAAAATTGTTCCTCTAGGTGTGGTAACAATTGAAGTACTGTTCTTTCAGCAAAAGTGTGTTGAAGAATCAACTCATAAAATCCAGCAACAAAAGGAACAAGAGCAGCTAAAAGAGCTACTAAAAAGTTTCCTATCAATACTTGTTTTTTAAAATAAACAGAATAATACCATAACGCACCAGTAGCAAGCACCTGAATAGCGGCTAATTTTAACATATTCATTTCGTAAGCAACGTAAATGGCTAAAATGATGGCAATGGTATTAAGTACAATATGTCCTCCCATGGCAACCCTTCTTTTAATATATTTACCGATAATGATTTGTTGAGGGCGATTAATTCTATCTATTTTAACATCGAAATAATCATTAATGATATACCCTGCAGCAGCTATTAATACCGTAGATAAACTTAATAGAAAAAACAATTTTTCGGAAAGTAAAAGATGTAAAACATTGGATTCGGTTGCTTCTTTAAGAATTGGATAGATTAGACCAAAGCGAATAGCATATTGGGTAAGTGCAATAATTAGTAAATTAGGCAGGCGTATCAGTTTTATAAAAGCAATAATCGGATGCATATTCTAATTTAGTAGATTTGTAAAAGTATAAAAACTTATTGAATAATCTAATAGCTAAAAAAATGAAATCAAAAATTAGGTGTGCTTGGTGTGAAAAAGATGACCTTTATCGAAATTATCATGACAATGAATGGGGAACACCCATTTTTGATGATAAAAAGTTGTTCGAATTTTTAATTTTAGAAACTTTTCAAGCAGGATTGAGTTGGTACACAGTGTTGGCTAAGCGAGAGAATTTTAGAAAAGCGTTTGATGGTTTTGACGTTAAAAAAGTAGCAAATTTTGATGAAGTAAAAGTTCAAATTTTGATGAATAATGCAGGAATTATTCGGAATCAATTAAAAATTAGAGCCACTATAACCAACGCCATTCATTTTATTGAAATACAAAAAGAGTTTGGTAGTTTTTCAACTTACATTTGGAATTTTGTAGATGGAACCCCAATTATAAACAACTTTAAATCACTTTCAGAAATTCCAGCAACAACAAAACTTTCCGATGAAATTAGCAAAGACCTTAAAAAACGAGGGTTTAAATTTGTTGGCTCAACAGTTGTTTATGCACATATGCAAGCCACAGGAATGGTAAATGATCATTTGGTGGATTGCTGGCGAAGAAATCCTAATTACTAAAACTAATAACAACTTACGATGGACATTCATCAAATCTTACTAAAATACTGGGGTTTTTCAAACTTTAGACCGTTGCAGGAAGATATTGTGAATGCAGCACTAAATGGAACAGATACGTTGGCATTGTTACCCACTGGAGGAGGAAAATCAATCTGTTTTCAGGTGCCAGCAATGGCTAAAGAAGGAATTTGCATTGTAATTTCGCCATTAATTGCTTTGATGAAAGACCAAGTTGAAAATTTGTTTAAACGCAATATAAAAGCAGTCGCTATTTTTTCTGGAATGACCAAAAGAGAGATAGACATTTCGCTCGATAATTGCGTGTATGGCAATATAAAATTCCTATATGTTTCGCCAGAACGATTAGAAACAGAAATTTTTAAAGAGCGACTAAAAAAAATGAATGTCAATTTATTTGCTATTGATGAGTCGCACTGTATTTCTCAGTGGGGATATGATTTTCGCCCGTCTTATTTAAATATTATAAAACTTCGAGAAGCAAAACCTGATGTTCCATTTTTAGCACTAACAGCAACAGCTACTCCTGAAGTGGTTATTGACATCCAAAAACAATTAGGATTTAAGAAAGAGTATGTGCTTCAAAAGAGTTTTGAGCGAAAAAATTTATCTTATGTGGTGCTGAATGAAGAAGATAAGTTAGGAAGATTATTGAAAATTTTAAATACCATAAAAGGAACATCGGTGGTGTATGTACGAAGTAGAAAAAAAACCAGGGAAATTGCTCAGTTTCTTTATCAAAATAATATTTCAGCCGATTTTTATCATGCAGGATTAACCAATGAAGAGCGAAGCAAAAAACAACACAATTGGATAGAAAATAGAACACGTGTAATTGTTTCTACCAATGCTTTTGGTATGGGCATAGACAAACCCGATGTGCGAACTGTTGTTCATTTGGATTTGCCAGATTCTTTGGAAGCCTATTTTCAGGAAGCTGGTCGTGCGGGTCGTGACGAAAAAAAAGCCTACGCTGTTTTGTTGGTTCAAGAATCAGACAGAATGGATTTAGAGCAACGAATTATTAGTAGTTTTCCACCTATTGATGCGATAAAACAAGTGTATCAAGCATTGGCAAATTTCTTCCAGATTCCTATAGGTTCGGCTTACAATGAAAGTTATAATTTTAATATTTCAACATTTAGTAACCAATACAACATGCAAGCAACGGCAGTTTTTAATTGTTTGAAATTTTTAGAGAAAGAAGGTTATCTCATTCTGTCGGAATCAAATTTCAATCCTTCTCGCATTAAAATTGAAATTAGTAAAGATGATTTGTATGAATTTCAAGTGAAAAATACAAAATTCGATTTGTTTATTAAAACCTTATTACGTTCTTATGCTGGATTATTCGAAAATTATTCGAAAATTGATGAGTTTGAATTAGCAAAACGTCTTTCAACTACTAAAGACAAGGTAGTTAACGGACTTTCTTATTTGCACAACATTAACGTAATTGATTATATAAAACAAACCAATTTACCTCAAATTACTTATACCACAGAACGATTGAATGTGAATGATATTCGGATTTCTCCACAAAACTATAAGGAACGAAAAGAAATTGCTATTAAAAAAATGGAAAGTGTGATTTATT
>PHDR01000315.1 GCA_002841035.1 Bacteroidetes bacterium HGW-Bacteroidetes-12
AGCAATATCTTTTAGAACAATGCCTGGTTTGATTTTTAAAAGAACTTGCAAAGCACTTCAAATACCAGTTGTTCGACAAAAATTTCGTTCAAAAGAGGAAGCCCAAAGGGTTTTAGACAATTGCCTAAAAAATGGACAACCAACAGGCTGTCAGGTGGGAGTTTATTATTTAACATATTTTCCTAAAGAATATCGTTTTCATTTCAACGCACACAACATCATTGTTTTTGGGAAAGAGGAGGACAATTATTTAATTAGTGACCCAGTAATGGAAGATTTTACAACACTTTCTTCCTATGAGTTGGAACGTGTTCGCTTTGCAAAAGGAATGTTAGCTCCTAAAGGGCAACTCTATTATCCTAAAGCAACTAAAAGTTTTGATGAAAAGCTACTTCAATCTGCCATTCAAAGTGGAATTAAAAGAAATGTTAGAGATATGCTTCATATTCCTGGTAATGTTGCAGGCGTAAGCGGAATTAACTATACTGCAAATAAAATTCGGAAATTAAGAGATAAATTAGGCGTGAAACAAGCAGGGCTTTATCTCGCACAATTAGTGCGTATGCAAGAAGAAATTGGAACTGGAGGAGGAGGATTTCGTTTTATTTATGCAGCTTTTTTACAACAAGCACATCAATATGTTGCTAATGACAATTTATTGAAAATTTCAGAACAATTTACTCAATCGGGAGATTTGTGGCGCTCAGCTGCAGTTCAAGCATCAGGAATTTACAAAGGAAGAATTACTGCACAATCAGATTTTAATGAAATGGCAAATTATTTAGATGAAATAGCCATGCTTGAGAAAAATGCTTTTAAAAATCTTTCTCAAATTAAATGGAATAACTAATGCCAGAAATAGCTATACATATTGAAAACCTAAGTTATAGATACCAAGGTCAATTAACGAATACACTCTCTGATATTAATTTAAAAATTGAAGCAGGTTCTACAATTGGGCTTTTTGGACCAAATGGAGCAGGAAAAACAACCTTAATGCATTTAATGACAGGTATTTTAAAAAATACCAACGGAACAATTTCTCTTTTTAATTCGAAGGTTGGAGCAAAGCACAAAGAGACAAATAACTTATTCGGGTTTGTTCCTCAAGATTTTTCTTTTTATCAAGAGTTAAGTCCCACTGAAAATTTGCAATTCTTTGGTGCATTTTATGGGCTTTCAAAACCAATGATTACTCAACGAACAGACGAACTTTTAGAAGTATTTGGTTTAACAGAAGTTAGAAAAAAACCTGTTGCAAAATTTTCGGGAGGAATGAAACGAAAAGTAAATTTAGCTATAGGAATTATTCATCAACCAAAAATAATTTTTTTGGATGAACCTACTGTTGGTGTTGATGTGCAATCGAGATGTGCAATTATGGATTATATAAAAAAACTAAATGAAGAGGGAGCTACACTTGTTTACACTTCTCATCAACTGAATGAAGCAGAAGAAATTTGTGAAAAAATTGCACTAATAAATGAAGGAAAAATCATCGCTTTTGAAAATATATCAACGCTCCTAGCAAAGCACCAAGAAAATAATTTAGAAAACCTTTTCTTAAACCTTTCTAAAAATCCCATTTCACATGTATAAACTTTGGGCGTGCATAATAAAAGATACTAAGTTAATTACACGAGATTGGGTAGGTCTTTCCTTGATGTTTATTATGCCCATACTTTTAGTTATTGTTATAACAGCTCTTCAGGCGGGGACTTTTAAATTAGTAAATGAAAATAAAGTTCCGTTGTTAATTTACAACAATGACAACAAGGAAATAAGTATTCAATTAGAAAATACACTCGAAAAAATAGGAATTTTTAGAATTATTGAATTAGATAAAAAAACTTCTAAAGAAACTATTGCTGACAAAATGAAAGAAACAGAGGCATTGGTTGCAATTGTAATTCCTGAAAATTTCTCAACGCAAGTTCAACATAAAGTAGAGAACTTCACCAAAAATACCTTGCAAGAATTTGGGTTGGAATCGGAAAAACCAAATCAAAACAACGACTTATTAGTTAATGAACTTACGCTATATTACCACCCAGTTCTACAAGAATCATATAGAGAAAACTTACTTAATGCCATCAGATGTGGTGTTCAAGTGGTAGAAAGCAAGCAAATGATTAATGCTATTTATAATACCATTAATGAAACTACGATGCCAGATTCCATTTTAAACAATTTTGAATTACAGCAAACCGATATTAAAGAAATACCCGTTTCTCGTGATGGAAGTACAGTAATTCCTAATGCAGCCCAACACAATGTTCCTGCATGGACTATTTTCGCCATGTTTTTTATTATTACCTCACTTGGAAGCTCTGTAGTTAAAGAAAAAATAAGTGGAAGTAGTTTGAGATTAAAAACACTACCAACCAATTTTTTAATAACGATTTTTTCTAAACAAATTACCTATCTTTTTGTTGCGATGAGCCAAGTGTTTGTGATATTTTCAATAGGAGTGTATTTGTTTCCTTTAATAGGATTGCCAGCACTTAATATACCTAACGATATTGTTGGATTAATTATGGTTTCATTAATAAGTGGTTGGTGTGCAGTTAGTTATGCAATTGCAGTAGGTGTTTTTGCAAAAACTCAAGAACAAGCAAATGGTTTTGGAGCTATTTCAGTAGTGTTACTAGCCGCTTTTGGAGGGATTTTAGTTCCTAAATTTGCCATGCCCGAATCATTTACGTTTTTTCTAAAAATTTCTCCCATGCATTGGAGCCTAGAATCTTATTATGGACTATTTTTGGAAGGTGGAAAATTTAGCGATATTATAAATAATGTAATACCTTTGCTTATTATTACTTTTCTATTCCAATTAATAGCTTATTTAGGATTGAAAAAAAATAATTTAATTTAAAAAAACAAGAAATGAATAACGATCAACTTAAAACTAAATTAAAACAACAAATAATAGAATCACTTAATCTTATCGGTGTAAAACCAGAAGACATTAAAGATGATACTATACTTTTTGGAGAAGAATTAGGACTCGATTCTATTGACTCATTAGAATTAATTGTGTTGTTGGAAAGAAAATATGGAATTAAAATTAATGATCCAAAAGAAGGAAGAAAAGTGCTTGTAGATATAAATACAATGGCTGATTTTATTGAACAAAATAGCTCAAAATAAAATTAATTTGGAACGCATTTACATAACAGGAATAGGAATAATTTCACCACTTGGAGCAACTCTTGAAGAAAACAGAGCTGCACTAAAAAAAGGTAAATGTGGCATATCAAACTTAGAATTAGTTCCAACTC
>PHDR01000009.1 GCA_002841035.1 Bacteroidetes bacterium HGW-Bacteroidetes-12
ACTCCTGAATTTAAACCTCGAACTCGAACATTCTGAACCAAACTCAGACTTTATAGGAGACAGACTCTAATTTTAATAAAAATAAATAAAATAGTTACTTGATACCAAAAGAAACCATAGACGAAATTTTTAACGCCAGCATTATTGAAGATGTGATTGGAGAATTTGTTACACTCAAAAAAAGAGGTGCTAACTATTTGGGCAACTGTCCTTTTCACAATGAAAAAACACCTTCTTTTACTGTTTCTCCTGCCAAAGGTATCTATAAATGCTTTGGCTGTGGAAAAGCTGGTAACTCCGTGAATTTTATTATGGAGCACGAGCATTATTCTTATCCTGAAGCATTGCGTTTTTTAGCAAATAAATACAACATTGAAATTGAAGAAGAGGAGCAAACAGACGAACAGATACAAACTGCTAATGAAAAAGAAAGCCTCTACATTGTTTCAAACTTTGCAGCTAATTATTTTGTTGATCAACTTCATAATTCCGATAGGGGAAAAGCTATTGCGTTAAGTTATTTCACCGAAAGAGGTTTCACAGAAGCAACCATCAACAAATTTCAATTGGGCTACAACCCAGATGAATGGACTGCATTTACTAATGAAGCAGAAAATTCAGGTTATGACATCAAATATCTTGAAAAAACAGGATTAACTATTGTTAAAGAAGATAAAAAATTTGACCGCTTTAAAGGAAGAGTAATGTTTCCTATTCACAATCTCTCTGGTCGTGTGTTGGGATTTGGAGGTAGAATTTTATCATCTAATGATAAAAAAGCGGCTAAATATGTCAACTCTCCAGAATCTGAAATTTATAGCAAAAGCAATGTATTGTATGGGATTTATTTTGCAAAAAAATCCATTACGCAAGAAAACAACTGTTATTTAGTTGAAGGTTATACAGATGTAATTTCACTTTCTCAGGCTAGCATCGAAAATGTAGTTGCTTCCTCAGGAACATCGCTCACCGAAGGGCAAATTAAACTTATTAAACGATACACCCCAAACATAACAATTCTATATGATGGAGATGCGGCTGGTTTAAAAGCTTCTTTTAGAGGAATTGATATGATTTTGAAAGAAGAAATGAACGTAAGAATAGTGCTTTTTCCCGAAGGAGAAGACCCTGATTCTTTCGCAAAAAAATCATCTACTGAAGAACTAAAAAACTATATTACAGATAATGCCGAAGATTTTATTCAGTTTAAAACGCACGTTTTATTAAAAGAAGCTGGAAACGACCCTATAAAAAAAGCAGAATTAATTAAGGATATTGTTGAAAGTATTTCTATTATTCCAGATCAAATTAAAAGAGCTATATATACCAAAGAATGTAGTACCTTATTAGAAATTCCTGAGCAAGCTTTAATTAATGAAACCAACAAGTTTTTGAGAAAAAAGGTTGCTACCAGACACAATTTACCCGACCAACTTGCCGATGAAATTTTTCACCCTATTTTAGAAGAAAAAAAAGGATCTGGAAATGAAGCTCTCGAATATTGGGAATCTGAAATTATTCGGTTACTCATAACCTATGCTCTTCAACCAATAAAAACAAAAGTAATATCCTCTGAAAACAAAGAAATTGAAAAAGACATTTCTGTAGCTACTTATATTATTCATTCTATTAATAATGATGAAATTACTTTTGTCAACCCAATATTTCAACGAATTTTTAATCTCTATGCCGAGGGAATAAAAGAAAATAACGGACCAACTCAACAAGAGATTACGCAACATTCCGACAATGAAATTAGTCAGGTTGCCATTAATTTACTCTCCAACAAATATGAGTTAAGTTCAAATTGGGCTAAAATGCACAAAACATTTGTGGTTACTGAAGATCAACAACTAGGCATGGCTGTTATTAATTCTGTAAGTGCCTTTAAATTATGTAAAATTGACCACGTTTTATTAAACATGCAACAATTACTAAAAGAAGCCGAAAATGATGATGAAATCACCAAAATATTGGAAGATTTAATGCGTTTTCAAAAAATTAAATCTCTTATTTCAGAAAAATTAGGCAGGGTAATCTTGAAATAAATCAATACTCAAAAATTCTATCTTCTCCGTCAAACTTAGGCATTTGAATAGACAATACTTTCATAGGTATTTCAGAAATTACTTTTAACGCATGGAAGGTGTTTTTTGGAATTTCAAAAAAATCTCCTTTTTTAATAGTGAAGCTGTTTTTACCAACAGTCATTATTCCTTCTCCCTCTATTACGGTAATTGTTTCTGTGTGGGTTAGGTGTTTATGTGATTTTACCTCTTTTTTTATCCAAATCACATAGTAAGAGTTGTTCTCGTTTTCATAAATAGGTTCAACCAAAATGTTTTCATACGATTGTTTGGGTTGAAGGGTATCTAAATTTAATACTCCTTGAGCAACTCCTATCTTCATGCAAAATAAAAATAAAATAAAAATTAGAATTTTCATTGTTTTAGTTTTTTAAAATGCCATTGTTGATGGGCAAACATAATCAGAACATTGAATTTTATTAGATTTCTTCAATTCATTAAAACCACCTTCAACATTAATTAATTTTTCATAGCCTTTTTGTTTTAAAATAGATATGGCAATTAATGAACGATAACCTCCAGCACAATGCACATAATAGGTTTTATCTTTACTTACCTCATTAAAATCAGCAAACAGCGTATCTAATTGTGTGTTCTGAACATGAGGATGCTCAATGTGTTCGGAGAAAAATTCTGTTTTTTTTCTGACATCCAATACGTTATCGTCAGGAGTAAGGTTGTTAACAAAATAAGTTGGGGTTACTGATGTAACAGAGCTTAAAGAAAAACCAGCTTCTTTCCATGCTTTAATTCCTCCATTCAAGTATCCTAACGAATTGTCGTATCCAACCCGAGCAAGACGCATCACAGCTTCTTCTTCTCTTCCTTCGGGAGCGATTATAATAATAGGTTGGTTTATGTTTTCTATTAAAGTTCCAACCCAAGGTGCAAAACTTCCATCTAATCCAATAAATAAAGAATTAGGCAGGTGTTCTTTTACAAAATCAGTAGTTGAGCGGACATCTAAACATAATACATTCCTATCTTGAATTAACGTATTAACATCTTGAGCAGAAAGTGGGGTTAATCCTTGTTTTAAAATTTCATCAAAACTTTTGTTCACTCCTTTATTCATTGCCACATTTTTAGGGAAATATTGCGGTGGAGGTAACAAGCCAGTAGTAACTTCTTTAATAAATTCTTCTTTGGTCATGTCTGCTCTAAGTGCGTAATTTAGCTTTTTCTGATTACCTAATGTGTCAAAAGTTTCTTTGCTCATGTTTTTACCACAAGCCGAACCAGCTCCATGAGCAGGATAAATAGTTATTGTATCTGGCAAAACCATAATTTTATTTCGTAACGAATTAAACAAATATGCGGCTAAATCTGCTTCTGTTACATCTGATTTTACGGCTAAATCTGGTCTTCCAACATCACCTATAAACAAAGTATCTCCAGTGAAAATAGAATTTTCTTTTCCTTCTTCATCTAACAATAAATAGGAGGCAGATTCCATGGTATGTCCAGGTGTATGCAACAATTTCAATGTAATTTTTCCTACTGAAAAAAGTTCGTTGTCTTTTCCTGAATGAAAATCAAAATTTGGATTTGCATTTGGTCCAAAAACAATAGTTGCACCTGTTTTTTTAGCTAAATCAACATGTCCGGAAACAAAATCAGCATGAAAATGCGTTAGAAAAACATATTTAATTTTAGTCCCTCTTTTTTTTGCCAATTCAACATAAGGGGCTGTTTCTCTTAGAGGATCAATAATGGCTGCTTCGCCATTTGATTCGATGTAATAAGCTGCTTCAGCCAGACATCCTGTGTAAAGTTGTTCTATATACATATCTTTTAAATTTTAAACTAAAATTATTTCCTTAATTAATATAAGCACTCCTGCAATCAAAACAAACCATCCGAAACCCTTTTTTAGTTTGTCCCCATCTATTTTTTTTGATATGATGTTGCCAATTAACATTCCTGCTAATGAAAATAGTGAGAAGAAAAACAACAACTTCCAATCAATTTCTATGTGAAAAGTACTTCCATAAAATCCAAAAGCGGAATTTAGTGTAACGATGAGTAATGTAGTTCCTATAGCCATTTTCATAGATAAATCACCTATTTTGAGCAAGGCTGGAACAATAATAAACCCCCCACCTATACCTACAAATCCAGAAATAGCACCAGTCATCATTCCTGCAAAAAAGTTTAATAAATAATTTTTCTTATGAATTTTTAATTCATCAGTCGATAGCTTCTTTCGTATCATCACAATAGCCGACAACAGCATGGTTATGGCTAACAAAAACATAATTACCATACGTTTAGTAATAATAAAAAAGCCAACTGAAAATAATGTTTCAGGAATAATAGGCATGATGTATTTACGAGTTATGAATATAGCCAAAACTGTTGGTATTCCAAAAAAAAAAGCCATTTTATAGTTAACAAGCCCTTGCCTATGTTTTAGAAAAACGCCCATCAAACTAACCACTCCTATAAGAAAAAGGGAATAACCAGTTGCCGTTTCAACATCTTCAATATGAAAAAGATAAACTAAAATTGGTAATGCTAAAAAACCACCCGAACCTATAAGTCCCAATGTAATTCCAACCAAAATAGCAGCTATGTAGCCTATTATTTCCACTTTTTTAATTGTTGTTTTTATATAAAAATAGGCAGAATCTATTAATCAAAAAGTTTCTTTAGTTCTGTTGCATCAGAAGGTTTCATTTTACCAGCAAGGATAAGACTAAGTTGTCTTCTTCTTAAGGCACCTTCATATCGTTCTTTTTCGTCTTCCGTTTCAGGAATAATTTCAGGAACTGCAATAGGGTTTCCTATTTGATCAACTGCAACAAATGTATAAATGGCATTGTTGCAGTGTTTTTTTTCTCCAGTACGATGGTCTTCTACAAAAACATCAATAAACACTTCCATAGAAGAAGTGAACGTACGTGATACTTTGCCCTCTAGAGTAATGATATCTCCAAGCCTTATTGGATGAGCAAAAGAAACATTGTTTACAGAAGCAGTAACTACCACTCTATTGCAACATCGATGAGCCGAAATTGCAGAGCAAATGTCCATTAAGTGCAATAATCTACCTCCCATTAAATTTCCTAATGTATTGGTGTCGTTAGGCAACACTATTTCGGTCATAATGGTAAAGGTATCGGAGGGTTTTTTTGCTTTCATAAATATTGTGTTTTAATTTACACTACAAAATTACGTAGAAAATAGGAGTTTTTAAAGAACTAACTTTTGAGGTGTTTTTTTAATATTGTTTCCGAAATTGTTTCATTTTAATCAAAAATAGAATGAGCATAGGATATGAAGATATTCTGAAACTTATTTCTTTTTTTGTTGTGCTTTTTAACTCTAAAAACTCACAGTCAAAGCTAAGGCTTGTAGTTGTCTAAGGTATTCTCTTTTGTCAAATTTGGGAGCGTAAACATAGCCATCAATAGTAATTACTCGGTTTCGTTGTTCGTCCACCATAGAATAGCTTACAAATGGACCTCCCATAAAATCGCCATTCATTTGCCATAAACCACGCAATTCTTTGGCATAAATTCCTTTAAAATTGATTTCTCTTTCTTTTGGTATGTACGCTCCAAATGTTTCCATGTAGGAACCATCGGCACCTCCAGGAATATGTTGTTTGGTAACAGCATTCCTTTTGGCAGTTAGTTGGTGTACATTAAAAATGCTATCATTATCGTAAGGATACGTATAAATAATGAATCCCTGACTGATAGGATGCTCGCCCATAGAATATTCTTTTCTAAGCCAAATAAAATTAGTATCTTCTTTCGCAATGTAAAACAAATCATCTATGTGCATAGAGAGTTTTAATTTCTCTTCTAATTGCTTGGCTAGTTTGCTGTTTTTATTGACTTTGTATTTATTTTGAAGTCTTTCAGTTTCTTTTTCATTAAAGTAATCCACTAGGTTTTTAGCATTTTTTTCAATTATTTCAGCAGCATTTTTATCGTTTTTTGCTAAAATAGTTACTACCATTTGTCCATCAGACCAAACATCTTTTTTAATAGCAACTGCTGATTCTTTGTTTGCATTAATTTCTATGAGAATAATATTTCTATTGGTTTGTAAAATGCTTGCAAAAGCTCTGTGAGGAACATGAATAAGATCAAAAACTGCTTCTGCTTGCGGAAGTCCTACTTGGGTTGTTGAAAATGCTTCTTGAATTGCTTCGCCCGTTTTATTATTCCAATAAGAGGAATCTACAACAACCAACAGTTCTCCTGATTTCCCTGAAATTTTTGGTAAAATACGTTCGTTGGTTTCATCGCAAGAATAAAACAATGAACCAAAAATAACTAGTAGGAGAAAAAAATGCTTTTTGTTCATTGTGTGTATAAGGTTATTTAATTTTAATTTTCAAATTAATATAATCTGAATTCCATTACCCAACTGGTTTAATCTTAATTCTTGTTCCCGTTTTAAGGTTTTTGTCATCAATGTTTTTATTTAATTCTTGTAATTGTTCCAAAGACACGCCCTCATATCTATTTGCAATGTTCCACATCGTATCACCAGCTTTAACTGTGTAGAACACATATCCGTCTTCATTTGTAGTTTTTAATTTTTCTTGTTTTACTTGGTCAATTGTTTTGTTCTGTGCCAAATAACTTGCTTTTGGATAAATTTTAAGTTTCTGTCCAACACTTAACCTGTCGCTATGTAAATTATTCCAATCTTTTATTTGGCTAACTCTACAGTGGTATTTTGTGGCTATTTTCCCAAGTACATCTCCGCTTCTTACCGTATAAGTAACCTCCGAACCGCCTCTAGCTTCAGCCAAATGAGTTGTATTATTCTGACTCACAGCAATACTGTCTTTAATGTCTTTATCGGTTTTAATTGCATAAATTGTTTTTTCATTCATTAAAAAAACACCAATTTTTTCTGCTGGCAGACAAAGTGTGTTTGCATTTTGTGTATTTGGAATAAAGTTTTGTTTGTAGGCAGGGTTTAGATAAGCTATATACTCAACAGGCATTTCTAAAAATGTAGCTAATTGTTCGAAAGAAAGGTGTTGAGTTACGCCAACAGTATCTACTTTAAAACAAGAAATGTCAGGCTGAATCGGATAAATATTATGTTCGGCTGCATAACTCATAACATAATTTACAGCAATAAAAGCAGGTACATATCCTTGTGTTTCTATAGGTAAAAACGGTCGAATTTCCCAATACGTTTTTCCTCCTCCAGACCTTCTAATGGCTTTATTAACATTGCCTGGTCCTGCATTATAAGCCGCTAAAACCAAATCCCAATCATTATACATATTGTGTAAATATTTCAAATATCTACATGCTGCATCTGTTGATTTATATACATCACTTCGCTCATCATAATAAGAAGTTACTTCTAAACCAAACATTTTGCCTGTGGGATACATAAACTGCCACAACCCTGTTGCCCCTACTCTCGATTTTGCTTTAGGATTTAATGCGGATTCAACAATGGGTAAATATTTTAATTCTAACGGCAAGTTATACCTATCTAAGGCTTCTTCAAAAGTTGGAAAATAAACAGGGGCTAAACCCAACATTCGTGCGGTTGTTTTCTTTCGTCTCTTAGCATACAAATCAACATAGCCTCGCACATAATTGTTATACACTAATGAAAATGGAGAATGTGCATTTAATTTATGAAAGCGTTTTGCGTAAGTAATACTATCAAAAACAGGAATTGAGTCGATAGCATAATTGTATTTTTTTTTCTTGTGGACATTGTCATTAAAACCCAAGCTTTCAAAATAGCCAGAAGCCATCATACTATCTATCATTGCCAAAATTGGGTCGTCTTCTAAAACCACAAAAGAACTGTCTTTATTTTTTTCTTGCGAAAACAAAGAAGTTGATAAAATTAAGAGGAATATAAGGGTTAATTTATTCATAGGTAACATTGATTAACGTAAGTTTCTAATTTTTGTTTTGCAATAAGGTGGATGAAAAGGCTAATAACTCTTGTTCATTAAAGCTTTTAGTTGTTAATTGTATTCCAAATGGCAATCCATTGCTGTGCTTTCCCAACGGTAATGAAATTGAAGGAACACCAGTTAAATTAGCATGAACAGTATAAATATCTTCTAAATACATTTTTATAGGATCTTCAACTTGTTTACCTATTTCAAAAGGAGTATGGGGTGATGTTGGAGAAATAATAAAATCATATTCAGATAAAATTTCATCTGTTTTAATTTTTAATAATCGTCTCACTTTTTGAGCTTTGGTGTAATAAGCATCATAAAATCCAGAGCTTAACACATAAGTTCCTAGCATTATTCTTCTTTTTACTTCAGTTCCAAATCCTTCGGTACGAGATTTTAAGTACGTTGACTCTAAATCAAAAGCTTGTGGACTTCTATATCCAAAATGAATTCCATCATATCGAGCTAAATTTGCAGAGGCTTCTGCTGTGGTCAGCACATAATAGGTAGGAACTAAAAAATCTAAATACGGAAAATCGGTAGCTTCAACAGTGTGTCCATCTGCTTTCAATTGCTCAATAAACGCCAAAAATTTTGTTTTTATTTCAGTATCTAGCCCTTCGTTTTCAATATAACTTTTAAAATAAGTAATTTTTGATTTAGTGTTGGTCTTTAAACTTTCTGAATACTTAGGAACTTCTTTTTTTGAACAAGTGCTGTCCATTTCATCGGCTCCAGCAATAACTTCCATCACTAAAGCAGCGTCTTGTATATTATTTGTAAAAGGTCCTATTTGATCAAATGAAGAAGCATAGGCAATTAATCCGTTTCTAGAAACTCTTCCATACGTTGGTTTTAGGCCAACAATATCGCAAAAAGAAGCTGGTTGCCGAATAGAGCCTCCTGTGTCGGAACCAAAAGCAACCAAACATAAATTTGCTTTTACTGCCACAGCAGAACCTCCTGACGAACCACCAGGAACTTTTGAATTATCAATTGGATTTAGCACATTTCCAAAAGCCGAGTTTTCATTGGAACTTCCCATAGCAAATTCATCACAATTGGTTCGTCCAATAATAATGGCATCTTCGGCTAATAAACGTTCTACAACTGTAGCACTAAAAAGTGATTCGAAATTGTCTAAAATTTTGGAGGATGCTGAAATTTTATGATTTTTATAGCAAATATTATCTTTTAAAGCGACAACCATACCTGCCAATTTACCAGCATTGTTTTGAGCTATTTTCGCATCAATTTTTTTCGCTTTTTCTAAGGCTTCATCAGCAAAAACTTCTAAAAAAGCATTGAGATGTTTATTTTGTTCAATTCGTTGAAGATAATTTTCAACAATTTGTTGGCATGAGGTCGCTTTATTTTTTAAATCTTGTTTAATGTCCTCAAAAGAGGTGTATATTTTTTCCATAGATAACTTATTCGGGTTCATTTATCCGATAATGGATTTACGTATATAAACTCAAGGGTAATTAGTGCCTGTCCATTTAGTCGAGAGTTTGGTTCAGAACTGAGTGAAGCGAACTCACGAACACAACTAAAAAACAATTTAATATTGTGAGTAATGTTCGAGTTCGAGGTTTCGATGGTCTGAAAATCAGGAGTCCCGATAGCTATCGGGATGACGGATTTATAAAACGATAATAACGAAGAAATCGAACATTATGGACAAACTCCAATTACTTTGAAGAATCTATCTCTTTGTCTTTCTTTGCATCATCTTCCCCTTCTTTCATTCCGTCTTTAAATTCTTTAATTCCGGAACCAACTCCTCGCATTAATTGCGGAATTTTTTTTGCTCCAAACATTAAAACAAGTACAATAGCTATGATAATAATTTCTTGTGTTCCTAAAAACCCTAATACAGTATTCATTTTATAAATTTTACATCCCAAATAACTTAGGATAATTGTTAGCTCTCAAAGGTACGAAAGATTTTGATATGTGGAAAAGAGTCTATTTATTTTTTATATTTATCCTTTTTAATTGGCTACTATTTTTATTTTAAGACTGATTTTTTATTTTTAAATAAATCTCCATAAAAAAAGACTTTTTTATGTCATAATACTATCGTATATTCGCAACCCAAAAATTAATTATCCTTAATAAAGGAAAACTAAACTTAAAAATATGGCAGTAATAGGCAAAATTAGAGAAAAATCAGGCTTGGTAATGATAATTATTGGTCTTGGAATGGTGGGTTTTTTATTTCAAGATGCTGCGAGCAGTCTTTTTAGAGGTGGTGGAGATACTAATGTTGGAGAAATTGGTAGTGTTTCTATTTCAGCTAGAGATTTTGATAGAAAATTAAATGACTTTATAGCTCGTTATGAATTTCAAAATGGACCCGCTAATGCTCAGGTAAGAGAATCCATTAAAGAACAAGTGTGGAACGACATTGTTAGAGAAGAATTATTGGTAAAACAATTTAAATTAATTGGGTTAAGTGTTAGTCCTAAAGAATTAGACGATATGATTACTGGAATCAACCCTCATCCACAAATTAGGCAGTCATTTACCAATCCTGAAACAAATATTTTTGATCCCAATCAAGTAATAAGCTTTTTGAAAGGATTAGAAACTATGCCTGCTGATAGAAAAGCTCAATGGTTACAATTTGAAGATGGATTAATTCAAGAAAGAATAGCAGCCAAATACAATAATTTAGTTACAAAAGGTATGTTCGCTACTTCTTTGATGATTAAAAATGCCTATAAAGAACAAAATGAAACCCGTGCCATAAAATATGTTGTGAAACGCTATAATACTATTGCTGATAGCACCATAGAAGTTTCCAATCAAGAGCTAAAGGCATACTATGAAGAACATAAACATGAATTTAAGCAAGAATCTTCTCGCTCCTTAGAATATGTGAAATTTGAAGTATTACCTTCGGAAGAAGACAAACTAGCCATAAAGGAACAACTTACTCAATTAACAAAAGAATTTCAAGAAACAAACGATGATTCTTCGTTCGTTTCTTATAACTCTGACGTGCCTCTAAATGACTTATATTATACACAAAACAATTTTCCTTTTGAAATTGATTCAGCATTCTTTCACGCAGAAAAAGGGTCTGTTTTTGGTCCTTTTGAAGAAAACAACACGCTTGCAGTAGTAAAGCTAACCGATATTAAATTTGTTCCTGATTCGGTAAAAGCAAGACATATACTTATTAATACAAAAGCTCCTGGTGATTCTACGGGGTATTTTAAATTAGATTCTTTACGAACACTTATTAAAAAAGGAGTGAAATTCGATCAACTCGCTAAAGATAATTCTGATGATGTTGGATCTGCTGTTGAGGGTGGTGATTTAGGTTGGTTCACAGAAGGAACAATGGTTAAACCTTTTAATGATGCTTGTTTTGATGGTAAAAAAGGAGACTTAGTAATTGTTGAATCTCAATTTGGTTTTCATTTAATAGAAATATTAGCTCAAGGAGAATCTATAAAAAAAGTGAAATTAGCTAAAGTAGCATTAAACATAGCTCCAAGTAGCGAAACGTATGATAAAGTTTTTGCTAATGTAAGTAAATTCTACGCTGAAAACAGCAATTCTGAAGCCTTCACATCAACGGTTTCAAAAGAAAATAGCAGCTATAAAAAATTGACTGCTGATAACATTAAAGTAAGTGATAGAAATATTAATGGTATTGGTGATGCTCGAGAATTGGTTCGATGGGCATTTAATGCAAAAAAAGGAGCCATTAGTGATCCTCTTCAGTTTGATAACACCTATGTGGTAGCTCATTTAGCAGAAATAAAAGAAGATGGTTTTGCTTCACTTGATCAAATTAAAGTTGAAATAGAAATGGAAGCCAGAAAAAAGAAAAAAGCGGAACAAATCAGCAAAGAAATGGAAGGCATTTTAAATATCGAGGATTTGGCTGAAAAAATTGGAGTTCCTGTTAGCACAACAAGTAGTGTTAATTTTGCAGCGTATTCTATTCCTGGATTAGGTCAAGAACCAAAAGTGATTGGTGTTATTTCTACTATTCCTGCAGGTAAAATATCTTCAAAACCAATTGAAGGTAATACTGGTGTTTTTGTGGTTTTAGTAGAAAGTGTTACTCCTGCTCCCGAAACAACAGATTATTCAATAACTAAACAAGAATTAAATAGCCAATATGCATCTATTTCATCTGGAATTTTAGAAGCACTGAAAGAAAGATTTGGGGTGATTGACCAACGCTATAAATTTTATTAATCGTTATTGTTTCCTAAAAAAAAGGATGAGCTTTTGAGTTCATCCTTTTTTTATGCCAATTGAAATTTGAGGTAATGAATATTATGACCCTTTAGCGTAAATAAATTTTCATAAAAAGTTTTAATAGAAAGTATTTCTTGCGTTTTTGAGTCTAAATCAGCTATTTTTTCTTCGTAGAGATTAAACGAATGCTCTAAAAGCT
The DNA here is from genome assembly GCA_002841035.1 of Bacteroidetes bacterium HGW-Bacteroidetes-12. GTDB lineage: Bacteria > Bacteroidota > Bacteroidia > Flavobacteriales_E > Vicingaceae > BRH-c54. The sequence goes on from PHDR01000009.1 coordinate 12,419, forward strand.
TATACTTGTTTCGTTCAATTTCAGACAATGTGTATCTAAAAAATCCTTCATGGTCAGTTTTTAGATGAATAATTCCATTTGGTTTTAAAATTTTGGAATATCGTTCAATAAAAAGAGGAGAGGTTAAACGCTTTCTTTCCAATCTATCTTTTGGTTGAGGGTCAGGAAAAGTTATCCAAATTTCATCTACTTCAGCTTCTCCAAAAAGTGAGGTAATAAAATCAATTCGAGTTCTAAGAAAAAAAACATTAGCCATTTTTTCAAAAAAAGCTTGCTTGGCTCCTTTCCAAATTCTATTTCCTTTAATATCAACCCCTATAAAATTTTTAGTTGGAAAATGTTTAGCTAAGCCGACCGTATATTCTCCTTTACCACAACCAAGTTCTAAAACTATGGGAGAGTCATTTTTAAATATCATTTCACGCCATTTTCCTTTTAATGGATGATTTTTATTTAAGATATCATCTGTTTTTGGCTGAACAACATTATTAAACGTCTCAATTTCTGCCCATTTCTCTAATTTATTTTTATTTCCCATAGTTGAAATAGTTGAAATAGTTGAAAAAAGTTTGTTAAACAAAAAAAGACTGTATTGATAATCAATACAGTCTTTTTTGTTTTTAGGAGTAAATTTTACTCAGCAACTTCTTCTGTAGCTTCTTCAGTAGTTTCTTCTGTAGCTTCTTCAGTAGTTTCTTCAACTTCTGCAACTGGCTCTTCTTGAACTGCTTCTTCTAAGCCTTTCATTAATTCGTCAGCAATTTTTTGAGCTTCTGCTTCTGCTGCTGCTTGTTCTTCTGGAGTTGGACCACAAGCTACTAAGCTGAACATACCTGCAATCATTACTAATGTTAATACTTTTTTCATGTTAATTAAGTTTTTAAAGGTTATTGATTGATTATTGATTACAAATTAATAATGTGCAAATTTACAATAAAAAATTAGAATAGCAAGTTTTGTATAATTTTTATTAGGGGGCAAACGCACACTTTTATTTGAAAAAGGAAAAAACCTTAATTTTCAAATAGTTAAAATTCTATCCAAAAATAATGATAAAAAAAATAGATTGCTACTCAGGTAGCATGTTTTTAATATAAATTGATTATTCTCACTATGTTATTCCGTATTCTTCCTCTTTTTTTGACACTAATTTTCACAAAAATAACCGCTAAAAGCGGTTGTCAATCTGTGGAAATTTGTGAGGATTTGTGGTATTATAAAAAAACTGAATAGTTACATTTTAATTGTTTCTATTGTGAGAATAAAAAAAGTGTGCGTTCGTTTGCCCTGAATTTTTATTTTTCTTGATAAATGACTGCTAAAATTGTTTCTCCTACTATTTTTAATGTTGTTTTGTCTATAACTGACATATCATCATCATGGGTATGCCAAGAACTATGAAAATTTCCAGTAGATTCCTCATAATGAATTATATCAATGCTAGGTATGCCCATAATTTCATTTATTGGTTGATGATCGTCAATACCAACAAAAAAAGTTTCTTTATTTACAAAAATATGTTGATACCCCAAACGAGCAGCAACATCCCATACTTTGTTAACAATTTGAGGAGCGTACTTCATAGAGATACTTTCTTTAGTAAATTGAGGATTTGAATTTCCAACCATATCCAACAGTATTCCGAAATCTGCTGAATAATTTGCTTTATGAGGATTTTTTGCCCAATAGCGAGACCCCAAACACCATGAATCTGAATTAGATTGAACCATTAAACTAGATGGTTGTCCATAATCTTCTGCATCAAAAAAAATAATATCAACGCCTATTTCAGGTTGTTTTATCACAAGTTGCCGAGCTACTTCAATTAAAATACCTACTCCACTGGCTCCATCATTCGCCCCTAAAATTGGTTTTGTTTTGTCTTTCACATCATGATCTGCAAATGGCCTAGAATCCCAATGGGCAAATAAAAGAATTCGTTTTTGGAGTTCTGGCTTATAGCTGCCAATAATGTTTTTTATAACAATGTTCTTATTGTTAAAGGTGATCGCTTTTCCTTCTTGAATTTGAGCTTCCAATCCCAGAGAACTTAGTTTTTCCTTTAAGAAAATAGCACATTTTGCGTGTGCTTCATTATTTGGGAAACGTGGTCCAAAATCTACTTGTTGCTTTACGTACAAATAAGCTGAATCTTCATCGAATTCGGGTTTTTCTATTGCAATGAATGCTGTTTTTGTTGGTGATGTTTGCAGTTGTTGTTTTGGCTTTTGTGCATCTTGCCTATCATTTCCACATGCAAGTAAAAATCCAATGCTTATAAAGAAAAAAATATTATTTTTCATAATTCCAAATTGCTCCATCTTTTGTATCTTGAATTGTTATACTTAATTTTTTCAATTCATCACGAATTAAATCGGCAGTTGCCCAATTTTTTTCTGTTTTTGCGTTTTGTCTAATATTGATTATTAGATTCATAAGTCCATCCATTTCATTTTTGTGGGACGATAATGAAGTGTTTTCTTCATTTTTAAGTCCTAATATTTCAAATACGAAAGAATAATAATGAGATTTAAGTAATTGTAAATCTTCAATGGTAATGGTTTCTGAACCATTTTTTATGTTATTAATAATTTTAACACCATCAAATAAATGAGCTATGGTAACTGGCGTATTAAAATCATCGTTCATGCTTTCAAAACAATTGTCAATTAATTTCGGAATAGTTACAGTTGAAGTGTTTGATGTTGGTAATTCTTCAAGTAATTGAATTGCAGACATAAGCCTTGCGTAACCTTTTTCTGCCGCTTTTAATGCTTCGTTAGAAAAATCTACTGTGCTTCTATAGGTTGCTTGAAGAAAAAAGAATCGCACTATCATTGGCGAATATCCTTTTTCTAATAATGGATGAGTGCCTGTTATTAATTCTACGGGTAAAAATGAATTCCCTAATGACTTACTCATTTTAGTTCCATTTACGGTTAACATATTTCCATGCATCCAATATTTTACTGGGTGTTCATTTCCACTTCCTACTGATTGAGCTATTTCACATTCATGATGAGGAAATTTTAAATCCATACCTCCGCCATGTATATCGAACGATTTTCCTAAATATTTTGTGCTCATTACCGAACACTCCAGGTGCCAACCAGGAACACCTTTCCCCCATGGAGAACTCCATTTCATAATTGTGTTTTCTGAAGCTTTTTTCCATATTGCAAAATCGGCAAAAAAATGTTTTTCCTCCCCTCCTTCAAGCTCATCACGAGTTTGTTCTAATAATTCATCAATTTTTCTTCCCGAAAGTTCTCCATAGTTATATTTTTCGGCATATTTTTTTACATCAAAATAAACAGAACCATTCACTTCATATGCATAACCATTTTTAATAATTTGCTCCACCATTTCAATTTGTTCAATAATATGCCCTGTGGCAGATGGTTCTATATCGGGGTTTTTTAAATTAAACAGTTGAGTAACCACATGAAAAGAGTTTGTGTATTTTTGAACGATTTCCATTGGTTCTATTTTTTCTAACCGAGCTCTTTTCTCAATTTTATCCTCACCTGCATCAGCATCATCAACTAAATGCCCAACATCGGTAATGTTACGAACGTAACGAACCTTAAATCCTAAACGAATTAAATATCTGTAAACTACATCAAAAGTGATAAATGTTCTAACATTTCCAAGGTGCACTTCATTATAAACAGTTGGCCCACAAACATACAAACCAACAAATGGCGGGGTTATTGGTTGAAAATGCTCTTTCTTTCCTGTTAAACTATTATAAATTTTAAGCTGATTGATTGTCATAATTGATGTTACTTTTTAAATGTAAAAGTAATGCTATTCTGCAAAATAAAAAGCCCAATCTTATTTAAAAGATTGGGCTTTGTTTGTTTAATAAATTGATTAATCTTTTGGTAGAGGAGCATCCCCGATATATCTACCATTTTTAAAAAGTTCTATATTAATTAATATTCCATTTTCATCATATTTATATGATTTCCCATCCATCAAGCGATAATTTTTAAAAAAACCATCTTTTGAAATTTGCTTGTTTGAGTCATACAACTTATGATGTCCATTACCATCAAAATTACCTTTGTTTGATTTTTCTGTTTCTTTAGCTTTAACAATAACTATAGGGTCTTTTTCTATTGGCTCTACTTTTATTGGTGTTTTTGGCTCATAAACTTTGGTGTTAGCAACATCTAAATTACCATCAACAAAAACTTTTTCTGCTTTTAAAGAACCATCTGGGTAATATTCTATAACTTTTTCTTCTTTACCATCTTTAATTACTGCTTCTATCATTAACTTACCATCTTCATAATAATACTTTTGAGTCCCATCTCTTTTCCCTTTTTCATTAAAAACAAATTCTTGGGCTAATTCTCCATTTGGGTGTTTTCGAATAAAAACTCCGGTGTTTTTATTGTTTTTCCACTCACCTTCTTCTTCTATCTCACCGTTATCATAATATGTTTTATAATATCCATTTGGACGACTATTTACATAGGCTATTTCACTTTTTGTTTTTCCATTTGGAAAGAATTTTTTCCAAATTCCTTGTTTTCTGCTGTTTTGATATTCTCCTTGCTCCACAACTTGCTCAGGCTGATAATCGGGCAATTGAGCCATTCTTCCAAAAATTTTCCAAAAACCTTGTTTAAGGTTGTTTTCGTCAATGTAATTAACCGTATCGCCATTTAAAATTTCATATTTTTGTGCCGCAACACCTACGCTCGATATAAATATAGTTATAAGTATATAGTAAATATGTTTCATGGGTTTAATTTTAATGTAGTGTAAATTTAAACAAATAATATTACTTTTTTTAAAAATTTAGATAAATGACTAAATTTCATCGATAAAGTAACTTACAAAACTTGAACGAATTTTATTGTAAAATGTTACATAGTTAAAACTCATTTTTATTTAAAGCAACAATTATACCTAAACTATTTCTCTTTATTAAAAAAGATAGTTGTTTTTTTTTATATCTGTATTTTTGGGGTTTATGTACCATTTTTATTGCAATCTGACAAACAAATGTTAATCAAGTAAATAAAAAATATTATTCAAATAAATGGTAAAAATTTCTGCAAATTATATTTTCACAGGCATCACACCTCCAATTAAAAATGGAGTAATAACGCTCAAAGATGATGGTACAATAATTCATGTTTCGGAAAATGATGCTGAAAATATTGACAATGAGCTTATTTTTTATGAAGGTGTTATTTGTCCAGGCTTTATAAATACGCACTGTCACTTAGAACTCTCTTATCTTTATCAAAAAATACCTCAACATACTTCGTTGCCTAATTTCATAAAAGAAGTTGTTCTATTTAGAAATAATTTTCCTAATGAACAACGGCTAAAATCAATTGAAATAGCTGAACAGCAAATGATTAAAAATGGAATTGTTGCGGTTGGAGATATTTCTAATGGAAATTCTACTTTTAATCAAAAATCAAAAAACAACTTATATTATCATACTTTTTTAGAAGTTTTTGAGATAATCCCTTCAAAAGCAAGAGAAGCGTTGAATAATGCGAAACTAGTTCAACAAAATTATTTCATTCCCAATCAAATTTCAATAACTCCACATGCTCCTTATTCTGTTTCCAACGAATTATTAAGCTTAATTGTTAAAGAAACGCCATCCCTTTTAAGTATTCACAACCAAGAAACAGCAAGTGAAAACACCTTGTTTAAATCAAAAAAAGGAGCTTTGTACGAACAACTTTCGGCTTTTAATTCAGCAATTGAACATTGGAATCCAACAAACAAAAGTTCTTTACAATCCTATTTGCCTTATTTAAAAAAAGCTAGTCGTTTATTATTGGTGCATAATACCTATACAACCAAACAAGATATTGAATTTGCTAATGCTAATATTAAGCACCTATTTTGGTGTTTTTGTCCAAATGCTAATCTTTATATAGAAAACAAATTACCAAATTTTTCTCTTTTTGAAAATGAAATATGCACTTTAGGGACAGACAGCTTAGCTAGCAACCGCACTTTATCAATTTTAGATGAATTAAAAACTATTACAGCGAACAGCAAGAATATTTCTTTGGAGAAAATGATAGCATGGGCAACTATTAATGGTGCTAAATTTCTCCGTATTGAAAACCAGTTTGGCTCGTTAGAACAAGGAAAAAAGCCAGGAATAAATCTTATTCAAAATATTGATTTACAAGAATTAAAACTACTTCCAACATCTGCAATTAAAAAACTTTTTTAGGAAAACTGTTTTTTAATACTCTTTTTAACCCCTAAATATATATTTTTGTAACTTAAAAAAATTTTTTTGAAAAAAGTGAGTATCGTTAAATCAAAAATTGTATCCCTGAGTTTTGCAGAAAAAGTAAGTTGTTATGCTCAATTATTCAAATTAAGACTTACATCTTACGTTGTAATATCTGCTGTTTTGGGTTATTTTATAGGTGCTACAACAATTAATTATGCTTCTTTGTTTTGGTTAATAATTGGTGGTTTTTTTGTAACTTCTTGCTCCAATGCTTTTAATCAAATTTTTGAGAAAAATAGCGATAAATTAATGAGTAGAACGAAAAACAGACCTTTGCCAACTGAAAAAATTAGCACTTTTGAAGCTTCTATTGTTGGCTTAGTATTGGGAATAGTTGGCGTTTTTATTTTATGGTTCGCATTAAATCCGTTAAGTGGAATTTTAGGTGCGTTGGCTATATTTTCTTATACTGTTATTTATACTCCTCTTAAAAAAGTAAGTACTTTTTCAGTTTTCATTGGTGCTTTCCCTGGTGCTATTCCTCCAATGTTAGGTTGGGTGGCAGCCACAGGAACCTTTAGTTTAGAAGCAGGGATTTTATTTGCCCTTCAATTTTTATGGCAATTTCCTCATTTTTGGGCAATTGCATGGCGTTTAGATAATGACTATAAAAGTGCTGGTTTAAAAATGCTACCTTTCTGTAAAAAAAACAAAACTACTTCTGTAATTATATTAATTAGTGCTTTGCTTTTATTTGCATGTAGCTTTCTTCCCGAATACTTTCATATTGCTGGACGATTAGCTACTATTACGCTTAGTATTTTAGCACTATTAATGGTTATCCCATCCATAAAACTAGTGCAAACACAAGACGATAAGTTTGCACTAAGAATTATGTTAATGTCTTATTTGTATTTAATTTCTTCCTTAGCTATTTTGCTAATCGACAAGGCTTAATTCCATTTATTTTTATAAAAAAATGAAGAACAAAAAACTAATTATTGTTATTTCTATTTTTCTACCTATAGCAGTTGCCCTGTTGTTTAAAATTCGCATTCCGAATGTTGAGCCATTAAGTTTTCTTCCTCCAATTTATGCTTCTATTAATGCTTT
>PHDR01000316.1 GCA_002841035.1 Bacteroidetes bacterium HGW-Bacteroidetes-12
TATAAATAATTATACCAAAAATCATATTTAACAAAAATTGCCATTTTAGGTTGTACAAGAGTAAGAAAACGTTTTACTTGGCGATTTGTATCCATAGGCATATAAAACACAAAATCTGCATGCTCATAATTTTTTCTTACCTCATAGCCTGACGGAGAAAAGAAACTAAGAAATATTTTTGAATCATTTTCTTTTTTAAGCTGTTCTAATACAGGTCGTGCTTGTTCAAATTCTCCAAGCGAAGAACAATGAAACCATATTAATTGCTTTTCTCCTTTTAAATCTTTTTCTATAATATTTAAGTTGTTTTTTCTCCCTTTTATCCACAAAGAAGCCTTTTTATTAAAAAAAGAAGCGAATCTGATAAGAAACAAGTAAATAAAAATACTAAAAGAATATATTAATCTCATTATATTATCAATTGTTAATTGTAAATTGTTAATTGTAGCATTCTCGCATTAAAAAGGATACCCAATCCCTATATTATAATTCATATTATTTAGCATAACTTTGTTTAAAACATATCTACTTCCTTTTGGGAATGATGGGTCAAAGATTTTTATTCCACTGTCAAGGCGTATAATAAAAAACCCAAAATTTAGCCGCAATCCCAAACCCGTTCCGACAGCAATTTCATTGATAAATTCATCAGTTTTAAATTGCCCGCCACTAAACTGTTCAATACTATCTAAAGTCCAAATATTTCCTGCATCAATATATAAAGCACCTTCAACAACGCTAATAATAGGAAAACGATATTCTAAATTAGTTTCAAATATAATATCCCCACTTTTATCAAAATTATCTTTTTCATCATCACTATATGAGCCGGGACCTAATGTTCGGAATTGCCACGCTCTGATACTGTTTGAGCCGCCAATAGAAAATGCTTCTTCAAACGGCAAATAAAAACTATTTCCATACGAAAAACCAAAGCCAGTAGCTATACGAAAAACGATTTTTTCATTTTTGCGTATAGTATGATAAAAACGATAATCAATATCTGTTTTAATAAATTGAGCATACATAATATCAAATATTCTATATCTTTTATTAGTTTTAGCCGAATTAAAAATAATATTTCCTATCCTTAATCCATTTCCTGCTGTTTTAATGTTTGCTCTGAGGTAATTAAAATTTCTCTTTTTGTCGCTTTGATTACTGGCAATAAAACTATAACCCAGTCCTGTTATAAGATGGTCTCTATAACTACTCCTTAATCCTGGAGATAAATCATTAATCTTTGCCTCAAATGTTGAATCGGGAGATATTTTGATAATATTTATTTCAGCAGGATTAAATATGTGTTGTGTTTTAACAGAGGGTTTCCACCTGTAACCAAATGTAGTATTTCCAATTATTCGGGTATAATTTGGCCTACGTTCAAAATTAAAACCTGACATCAAATTTGTTTTTGGCTTAAAATATTTCGGAAAACGTTCTTGTTTTATTGGAATTAAAAATCTTGGAATGTCAACAGACGCTTGTAAACCTGCGGTAAAAGTATTAAAAGGCAAAACAGGAATTATATTCTCTTCATCTGTAATTATTTCTTTCGTTTGTTGAATTTCTATAGCACTTGATAATTTTATCTTAAATATTTCACCACCTCTAAATAAATTTTTATTTGAATAAATAATATTTCCGGCAATACCCAAATCATTACCCGTATTTGTCCCTTCTGTTTCTAAATTTATCGCTCCTATTTTTGTTCGACTAAGGCAAATTTTACAATCAAGAAAATCAACCTGAGATAATTGCTGAAGACTATCTTGGGGTGTTTTTTCAAATTTAATATTGATGTACTTAAAAATTCCTAATTCAGCTAAACTTTTTTGTGTTTGTTCAATATCTATAAGTTTAAAATGCTGGTCAGAAATGATATAAATTGATTGAGTTATAGTTTTTGGTTTAATTTTTAATTTATCACTTGTATATAAAAAATAATATGTACTTTCAGGTAATTTTCCTGCGGGGTCAGTTATTATAACTCTCATTGTATCATGACGAATAGAATCAGATATAATAGGTTTAAATTCGGGATATATGTATATGTTTTTTATTTTTGAGCGTTTATGATTTGTAAAACTAACTGAATCAGGAAATTCGACAAGATTGGTTTTTATCTGATGTATTGCAATATTAATATCTAATTGATGATTACCAATAGTTGTATCAATATTAAAGATTATATATTTTTTTGAGAAGTCATAATAACCACGATTTTTCAACATTTCTGTAATTCTATCACGTTCATCTTCTATTAAATCAACATTAAAATTATCACCTTTTTTTAATAGACACTCATTTTTATTAGCATAAATAAATGCCTTTAACATTGGGTCTTCTTTTATGGAATATGAAATTTTGTTTATCGTATAAGCCTCATTAGTGATTATATTATAATTTACTCTCGCTTTTTTCTTTTTATAATAATCTGTTTTACTACTAACTTCAGCATTGAAAAACCCGATAGAATTCAAATATATTTTAAGTTGACGTTCTGTATTTTCAACAAGCAAAGTGTCAAGAATAACAGGTGGCTCTCCCACAGTTTCTTGCAACCAACGCTTAAAAGACCGCTTTCTTCTCTTTTCTTCTTTTTTATTGTCAACAGTTCTTTTCCTTTCTTTTTTTCTTTCAATACGTCTCTCAGAACGTTCTGTTTTGCGATTAATAGGGTCGTACATCCTTTCCCCAAAGTTATAAGCACGTAAATGAAAAGAATAAAATAATAATATTTTACGATTTGGTTTTGGCTTTACATAATAGTGCAAATCATCTGTGTTAAAATTTTTATTGTCAACATTAATTTTATACTTTGTAAGTAAATATTTTCCTTCAGGTACTGTTTTAATAATTGAACAAGAATTCAATAATATTATAATAAATAATAGTAATAATATATAAATATTTTTGTAAGCGTTCATATTGTTATTATTCAATCATTTTATTGTTTTTTCTTTTCCGACAAATTTCGACAAATCGGAACAAGTTGTGGTTAAGGGGACTTCTATTAATTCATTCGCATCAAGATTTTCAGAGTTTTTCATAGACGATGAAGATTTTTAAAGCACTATCGGGATAATGCAAGAAAATCTGAAGAAGTATATGGGAAACTCTGAATTGTGAAACATTCATGAACACCTTAAAAATCAATAATGCTGTGAGTAAAACCCAAAGGGAACAAATATAATAAACAATCTGACTTCGACAAAATATTTCTTAATAGCTATGGCTATTAAGAAATATTTATGTCTCGCATCTTATT
>PHDR01000317.1 GCA_002841035.1 Bacteroidetes bacterium HGW-Bacteroidetes-12
TATAGGAATAAAACTAGATGCATCTATAAATAATAAACACAGAAAATTATTACTTATTCTTAGTCTTTCATTTAACCTTGGCTTGCTTGGTTTTTTTAAATACTTTAATTTTTTTGTGGATTCATTTATTGACCTTTTCAATTTGTTTGGAATTACACTCCAGCACCGAACGCTATCCATTTTACTTCCTGTAGGGATTAGTTTTTACACCTTTCAAACATTAAGCTACACCATAGATATTTATCGAAAAAAAATAACCGCTACAAAAAATGCCCTTGCTTTCTTTTCCTTTGTATCCTTTTTTCCTCAATTAGTTGCAGGACCAATTGAGCGTGCAAGTGAGCTACTGCCTCAGTTCTTAAAAAAAAGAAAATTTAGTTATGCTTTTGCCGTTTCGGGCTTGCGACAAATTCTTTGGGGATTATTTAAAAAAGTGGTTATTGCTGATAACATTGCTCAACATGTTGATATTGTTTATAGTTCGCCAGAAAATTTTTATGGCTTACCTGTTATTATAGCTACCATTTTGTTTACTTTTCAAGTTTATTGTGATTTTTCTGGTTACTCCGACATTGCCATTGGAGTTGCTAAATTGTTTGGATTCAAACTAATGACTAATTTTAACACGCCATTATTTTCTAAATCGATGAAAGAATTATGGAACAGGTGGCACATCTCTTTATCTACTTGGTTTAGAGATTATTTGTATTATCCTTTAGGAGGAAACAAAGTAAGTAAGCCAAAATGGGCTCTAAATATATTTATTACTTTTTTTATAAGTGGGCTTTGGCACGGTCCCAGTGTAGCATTTGTGGTTTGGGGGTCTTTAAATGGAATTTATTTAATTATTGAGGCACTAACACAAGATTTTAGAATTAGATTTTATAAATTAATCGGTTTTGTTAAATTTCCTACTATTTTAAAAGCTACTCAAATTTTTTTCACTTTTAGTTTATTTGCCTTTTCCTTAATTATATTTAGAGCAGAAAATGGTTACGATGCACTCACATTAATAGGTCGGTTACCTCAACAATTAATAACTCAAGTAACTTCTGTTGATGCCATTATTTCAACTTTAACTCCTATGTTTTCAACGCAATTAGAATTAGTGTATCTGCTTTGCTCTTTTGCTCTTTTTATTAGTGTCGATTTACTTATTCGAAACAAAGGAATTGACGGTGTGTTAAGAACAATTCCTACTTTCGGAAGAATATCGATTTACTATATTATAATTAGCTGGATACTCTTTTTTGGAGCGTTTGAAAAACCGCAAGAATTTGTATATTTTCAGTTTTAATTTTTTTTAATGCAACGATTTTTAAAACATAGTATCCTTTTTAGTTTGCCTTTTTTCATTGGCATTATAATCTTATATAACAGTCCTTTTAATAAAGAGTTTGGTTATAGCTATCGAAAAAATGTAGATTGCAACACTTCGTGGATTTATTATAGATTATATGAAAATCCAAAGCCAATTGACATAGCTTTTTTAGGTACATCGCACACAGGCTGTGGAATAAATGACTCGCTAATTGAAAAACTTACGCATAAAAAAATTGCAAACTTGGCTTATTGTACTAAGGGAAGAAATATTCAATACCCAATTACAAAAGACTTGTTGGCAACAAAAAAACCTACCTATGTTATTATTGAAGTTACCGAAGATGAATACTCAGCAAGCCACAAAGATTTTGCCTATATTGCAGATGTAGAAGATGTTTTTAGCCCTCAATTTGCTTATAATCCATCTATTTTTAACGCATTTTTTGAACTATTAAAAGTTCGTTTTTCTTACACCAGGCAATTACTAAAAAAGGAACAAACAACAGCACCTCCGGTTTTTGCTAAAAATAACTACAGTTATATCCCTTTTAATTTTACAGCTAACAAAATTGATATGGAAAGGCATAAAAAAAATAATGCTAAAAAATATAAAAACAAAACTTCGTTAGTTCGGAAAATTAAAATTTCATCTCCAAAAAAATATCTAACAAAAATTTGCAACATACTTATTGAAAACAATATAACTCCAATTTTTTTATATATCCCTTCTTATGGTTCGACTATTAAAAAACCACTTGAATATGATTTTTATAAACAATATGGCGAAGTATGGATTCCTCCAACTTTTATTTTTTATAATCCAGAAAATTGGGTTGATAGTGAACACCTCAACTTAAAAGGCTCGCAAGAATTAGCCGTTTGGTTAAGTGAAAAACTATCTGAAATTTAAAAAAATCAGCTTCTGTAATGCTTTAAAAAATAAGTAATTTTGGAGTTTCAATTTATTTAGTTATAATGAAGTATTATTTATTACTTTTTTTTATTCTTTTTCAAAGCCTTTCTAAAGCTCAAGAGTCTGATGATGCTCTGAAAATAAAAAAACTAAACAAATCTTATTTAGCATCACTGCTTACCGAAAAAATAAACGAACTTAGAAAAAAAGAAAACCAACACCCTTTAAAAATAGATACTAAATTAACTGAAATTGCTTTTGATCAAACGGAATATAATTTAAAATCGGGAAAACCAGATTTTATACAAACCAACAAAAAAAAAGCAACCCTTTCCGATAGAATTATCTTTTTTGAAGCCCTGCACGGAAATGCCGCAGAAAATACCATTAAAATTTCGCTTGAAATGAAGGTGAAAATTGAAGGTGAAAAAAGCAGAAGATTGCTAAAATCCTATCAAGAATTAGTTAATTATATCGTTGAAAGTTGGCTAAAAGATAAAAACAGTAAAGCAACCATTTTCAACACCTATTATTATACTATTGGAACAGGCATTTCTGTTGATAAAAAAGAAAAATCAATTTATATCAATCAGATTTTTGCAACAGAACCTTTTGTTTTACCATCAGGCGTTCCTACAGTTAAAGACGATTATAAAATTGAACCTTATAACAAAACAAAATGCAACGATTTTGAACGAAGCTACTCCTATTTACCTGAATTAATGTCGGACAATATCTTCTTTAGAAATGGTGAGATTTTCTTCTTTTTTCATGATTTAGCATTACTGAAAAATGTATTAAAAGACAATAAAGATGGAATTGCATTAGATATCATTAACAAAAACCAGTTTGAATGCGGCTCAGGAAACAAATTTTATCCTTCAAAGATACATTCAGGAGTTATGCTGCCCCCTATTTATAAATCGCAATTATTTGGTAAAAATCCATTAGAAAAAGACAATCAAATTGAAGTATCATTAGGCCCTATACCAAATTTTGTAGATACCAATAATACCGAGTT
>PHDR01000318.1 GCA_002841035.1 Bacteroidetes bacterium HGW-Bacteroidetes-12
GCTATGAAAACGCACTAGCTGAACGTGTAAACGGCATTCTCAAAGATGAATTCTATCTCGATCAGACCTTTACTGACGTGGCTCACGCTAAAAGAGCTACAAAAAATGCAATTAATCTATACAATGAAATAAGATTACACTTATCTTTAGACTTTAAAACACCAAATATGGTATATAAATTAATAGCGTAAATCAACTTTTAACCTGTAGCCATATTTCAGGACAAGACATAATAAAAACTAAAACAATTAATAATATGAAGACAGTAATTCAAATCTTTTTAATTCTTATAGGATTTTTTTATTCAAATCTTTTGTTTGGACAAGCTGCTAACTATTATCGAGATGGAGAAGGAAAAATTTTGAAAGAGAAAGATTATATAGAACTCAAAGAAAAAAGGTTAAGGGGAATGAAGGAAGTGGTAAAGTCGATGGACATCTACGAAGAGTTAGATTTAGAGTTTAATAGAAATGACTCAATTGTTTATTCTTATAAATGGCATTTCACTGACAATGTGAAAAAGACAAAATTAGAAATTGAAAGGAAAAAAGCTTTAATCGGTAAAGAATATCCTATAAAAAATGCAACCACATTAGATGGTCGTGTAATTAACATAGAAGACCTAAAAGGTAAGCCTACCTTAATAAATTTATGGTTTACCTCTTGTAAACCTTGTATTGAAGAAATGCCAGTTTTAAATAAAATGAAGGAAGAATATAATGATAAGTTTAATTTTTTATCAATAACCTTTGAGTCAGAAAGCAAGGTACGGAAGTTTTTACAAAGATTTCAGTTTGATTTTGAACATATAGTTGACTCAAAAGAGCTGACTAAAAATTTAGGCTTTGATGGATACCCTGCTAATCTATTTTTAGATAAAAATGGTATTCTTCGAGTAATTGAAGGGAATGTACCAATTGAAACAATCGAAAATGGAGAGTTTAAAATGTCTGATGGCTCAAAGTTTATTGCGATATTGACAGAATTACTGTAACCAACAGCCGTTTTGCAAAAGCGGGGGTTTCGTTCTTCTATGAAAGTGAAGTGCTAAATTCAAGCTTTATGCATCTAATGAAGTTTAGTGCTGAAAATCCCCGCCTTCGCAAAGCGGCAAACCGTTCTCTGCAAGCTAAAAAAACGAACTGCAAAAAAGAAATAGTATCTTTGAAAATAAAATAAGTGAAAATTTGAAACAGAAGAGAGACAGATACGAAATGCACAAATATTGGGGGAAAAAGCCCTCAAATGATTTGAAAGGACTAATCGAAAAATATTCGAGAGAAGGCGATACTGTGCTCGACCCATTTTCTGGTTATGGTGTATTTTGTTCAGAGGCTTATATTTTAAATAGAAATGTAATTTCAAACGACCTAAATCCAGTTGCTAACTTTATAAACATTCAACTACTCGAAAAAGAGATTGATTTAAAACTTTTAGAAAAGCAATGGAAATTGATTAAATCTGAATTTGAACCTTACAATTCTGAATGGTATAACTGGAATTATAAGGGACAAACTGTTGAACTTATAACCATCTTAAGGGATAAAGAAGATAATCCTATAAAATGCAAGTTCAAAATATCAGGTTCTAGTAAAACACAAGAAATTGATATTGCAGAAATAGAATCAAAGGAATATTTGAAATTTGAAAAAACACAAGAAATAGTTGATTGGTTTCCAACAACAAAATTGATTCAAAACTCAAGGATTTCTGCAAAGGAAGGAATGAAAGTTTCGGACTTATTTACAAAAAGAACACTTGCTTGTCACGCAAGACTATTGTCTTTAATAGAAAAGCATTCAAGTGGAAAGGAAAAGGATTTATTTAAAGTTGCTTTTACAGCTAATTTAGCAAATTGTTCAAAATTATTGCCACCAATAAAAAGCAGAGGAGCAATGGCACCTGGTGCTTGGATGACTGGGTTTTATATTGGAGAAACATATTTAGAAAATAACGTACTTCACTATTTTGAAAATAGGTTTTCAAAAATTCTTAAAGGAAAAGAAGATTATTTAAATCAATTTGGCAATAAAGGGGAGTTAAATTTCAACCCTGTAAATTATCAAAATCATTACAAAACGCTTCAAAATGATGCTAAAAATTTAGCAATTGAAGATGATTCAATTGATTATATTTTCACAGACCCACCTTATGGAGATGCTGTACCATATTTTGAGCAAAGTATAATTTGGAACTCTTGGCTTAAACTTAAACCAGATTATAAAAACGAAATTGTTATTTCGGACAGTAAAGAAAGAGGAAAGGACTGCAACAAATTTGAAGAAGAAATAAATTTAGCTTTTTCTGAAATTCGCAGAGTGCTTAAACCTAACAAGTACTTTTCACTAACTTATCATTCATTATCAGGAAAAGAGTGGAAAGCTATTACAAACGCTTGCATTAAAAATGGTTTTGAACTAGTTGACTACGAATGGCTTGTTCAAAAATCTTTTACCCCAAGACAAATCAACCGACTGACAAGTATTAAAGGAGATGTTCTTGTTACTCTTAAAAAGACATCTAAAATTGAGCCAGTAAGTTGTAAATCAGATAAAGAAATCACTCAAATGTTTATAGAACAAATTGAGAATTGGTTAGAAAGTGGTGGTCTAGACACAAATGAAATTTTTCTAAAAACAATGAACAAAGTATTCTCTGATAAAATATTAATTGGAGATGTGGACTTACTAAAAGTATTAATTGAAAATTTTAAATTTTCAGAAAATCAACAATGGATATTAAATGACAAACTTGAATTTCACACAGCTTGATAAATGCTTTAGGAATAATGACTTTCCTAGCATAGAAAACGACAATCGAGGCATTCGATTTCTTAAACTTCGTAGTATGTCAAGAAAAGACACTATGGAAGAATTTTGTGGGATTCACAATATTGATATTTCCCAACTAAAATCTAAAGAATATTTTGAACACATTTTCAATCTAGTTCAAATTACTGACGCACAAATAAATGATTTTATCAATGTGAAATATCAAGAAGAAAGAGCTACAAGAATAGATAATCAAGACTATTTAGTTGACCAACTTACTAGATTACAACACTTCGATTGGGGCGGTTCATTCGGTAACAGTTTAGAGAAAAATATTGTAAATAATTACGTTAAGAAAATTCAATCTTATGATTTAATAAATGAAGAAATTGAAGGTAGTTTACTTTCAAGTTTAAGAGGTTATACTCTTAACTCTTGGTACAATCATTGGACTTCAATTTTGATTGAAGATTTGTTTAAAGAC
>PHDR01000319.1 GCA_002841035.1 Bacteroidetes bacterium HGW-Bacteroidetes-12
CGCCTTTAATGGTGTTTTCTATTGTTGGACTAATAATGACAATCAAAAACAAACTTTCACTTGCTATATTAATTACAGTTGGAAGTTATATTTACATCAACTCAAGTTGGTGGTGTTGGTGGTTTGGTGGTAGTTTTGGACAAAGACCTATGATAGATTTATACCCAATATTAGCCATCGGATTAGCTTATTTTATTGATTTTATATCAACAAAGCATAAAATTGTAAAAACAAGCGTATTTACGTTACTATTTCTGTTAGCAGGATTTAATCTTTTTCAAACCAGACAGGCTCACGAAGGCATTCTCCATCATGATTCAATGACAAAAGAGGCTTATTTTAAAATTGCTTTTAAACTTCAAAAACAAATTTCAAGAGATGAAGTAGCTCCTTACTTAAATCCTCCAGATTATGAAGCCGCAAAAAAAGGAAACAGAAACCAATAAAAAACTACCCTTTTGGATAACACAAAAACCATTTTTTAACTGGTCTTGATAACGAAGAAATGTTGAGTGTATCTGCAGCTTCTGAAATATCTAAAAAGGTGTTGTTTTTCAACAAAATATTTATTTTATCCTTTTTTGGGTTGTAGGCATTATTCTCAATATAATTTTGAAAAACAAAATAACCAATTTCCTGTTCGTTTAACTTCATTTTCTTACCGAACTTCTGTTTCACATCAGCAATAATTGAATTTTCAAATTTTTTCTGTTGAATTTCCACTTTATATAACCTTCTGTTCACCATCATTTGGCACAATTTAGCTAATATTTTATCATCGTGATTTTGCCAAACTTTTACAGATGCCATAATATCAGTATCATCTAAATCAGCAAATTGTTTCAATAAATTTTTATTTTTCTTAAACGAATTCAAATCATGGTGATGGTATAAAAATTCTTTTAAAGAAGGTGTTGAAAATAAATCTATTTTTCTGTTGGCTAACTCCTTTGCTCGTTTTAATATGTTTACCAACAAATTTTCGGCAGATAACACGGTTTTATGCAAATACACTTGCCAATACATTAACCTTCGGGCTACAATGAATTTTTCTATCGAATAAATTCCTTTTTCCTCAATAGCCAATTCATCGTTTTTCACAGTAAGCATGGCTATAATTCGCTCAGTGCTGATAACCCCTTCCGAAACACCTGTAAAAAAACTATCTCTACGCAAGTAGTCTAATCTATCCATATCTAACTGACTAGAAACTAATTGATGAAGAAATTTTTTGGGATATTCATTTCTGAAAATTTGTAATGCTACATCTAATTTACCTTTAAATTCAGCATTTAATTCATCCATAAACAACGTAGAAAGTTCTTCGTGCGAAATTCCATCAACAATACTATGTTCTAGTGCATGCGAAAATGGACCATGCCCAATATCGTGCAACAAAATGGCTATTAACACGCCTTGAGCTTCCTCATCTGAAATAATTTGCCCTTTTGCTCTAATAACTTCAATGGCACGAGTCATTAAATACATTGTTCCCATTGCATGATGAAAACGTGTGTGCAATGCACCTGGATAAACCAAATGCGTTAAGCCTAATTGTTTAATTCTTCTTAATCGTTGAAAATAAGGATGTTCTATTAAATCGAAAATTATTTCGTAAGGAATCGTAATAAAACCGTAAATTGGGTCGTTAAATATCTTTCTTTTATTAATCACGCTAAATCTTAAAACTGTTAATAATCATTAATTAAAATATCATTCTCTAATAGAACGCTCCAAAAGTACTATTTTTGAAAACGTATAAATGTGAAAATTACGTCCAACTTTACAAACTTTTAACTTTATAAACTTTTAACTTTTAGAAAATGGAAAAAATAAAAATACTTTGGGCCGATGATGAAATTGATTTATTAAAACCACATATTCTATTTTTAGAAGACAAAGGTTATGAAGTATTATCAACACAAAGTGGTGATGATGCGTTAGATATTTTAGATGAAAAACGGGTTGACATTGTTTTTTTGGATGAAAATATGCCTGGTTTATCTGGTTTAGAAACCCTAGAACGATTAAAACTAAAATTTCCAGCTTTGCCCGTAATTATGATTACCAAAAGCGAAGAAGAATACATTATGGAAGATGCCATAGGCTCAAAAATATCCGATTATTTAATAAAACCTGTAAATCCAAATCAAATACTTCTTTCTATAAAAAAGAACTTGAATACCAATAAGTTGGTAAACGAAAAATCTACTTCAAATTATCAAAAAGAGTTTCGTGAAATTGGTATGCAATTAAACGATAATTTAGATAAAAATGAATGGATAGAATTATTTAAAAAATTGGTTTACTGGGAATTGGAACTTGAAAAATCGAAAGATAGCGGCATGGAAGAAGTTTTTCTGATGCAAAAAACAGAAGCGAACAAACAGTTTGGTAAGTTTATAGAAAAAAACTATATTGATTGGCTTTCTCATCCTGAAAACTCACCTGTGATGTCGCACAATTTAATGAATAAATATGTTTTTCCTGAAATGAAAAAAGATAGTAGTCCGCTATTTTTTGTTGTGATTGACAATTTACGTTACGACCAATGGAAAACATTACGTCCCATCCTTTCTGAAGATTTTTGGATAGATAAAGAAGACGTGTTTTATAGCATTTTGCCTACCACAACTCAATATTCAAGAAATGCGATGTTTGCAGGAATGATGCCTTCAGAAATTGAGCGTAGATTTCCTGATAAATGGGTAAATGATGAGGAAGAAGGTGGACGAAACCTACATGAAAAGTTTTTTATTGAACAACAATTGGAACGAAATGGGTTTTCATCTAAAATTTCTTACAATAAAGTGCTTAATGTGAGTTATGGGCAAAAAGTATTGCGAGAGGTTCCTTCAATGTTTAATAATCCACTTAATATTATTGTCTATAATTTTGTAGATATGCTTTCGCACGCAAGAACAGATATAGAAATTATTAAAGAAATTGCTGCCGATGAATCGGCTTATCGTTCGGTAGTTAAATCATGGTTTGAACATTCTACGTTGTTAAGTATTTTAAAAGAAATTGCTGCACGAGGCGGTAGGGTTATTATCACAACCGATCATGGTTCTGTTCGAGTTAAAGAGGCAATAAAAATTGTTGGCGATAAAGATACGAATACCAATTTGCGTTACAAACAAGGAAAAAGCTTAGTTTATCAAGAAAAAGAGGTCTTTGCGGTAAAAAACCCTAATGACATTCATTTACCAAAGGTA
>PHDR01000320.1 GCA_002841035.1 Bacteroidetes bacterium HGW-Bacteroidetes-12
CGGAATCTCGGATAAAATCAATAAAGATTTATTTAACTCCGTAGGTATTGGATTTTCAAACTTTATTGGTGTCTTACCTGACACAACCAATAATTATTATATTCTAACAGGAATGGCTCTTTCTGTACATTATTTATTTGTCTCTTGTGTAAATAAGCAAGGTGAATATTTGTATTACAAAGGAAATGTTTTATTCGACTGTAATTGTTTGCATATGGTCGAACAAGACATATATTGTGATGAATATATTATTATTAAAGATGGATTAGAGTTGGACTACTACTACAAAACAAAATATGTATTAAATCTTATTGATGGTCAAAATGATACTGTATGTGAATTTAAAATAGGGAAAGGTTATATAAACACTGAAGATTTTGGGAAAATTATTTATGACACAATCATCGAGAAGAACTGTCTTGAAGTTGAATAATGAAATCGTAATGAATCATAAATAAGAAAAAAACGAATGCCAACAAGGGGTGCAGCCAATGCGGGCTAGTTAGGGAACTTCGGAACTTCATCGCCCGTTGGGGGCGATTTCGTCGGGCGACGAAATCGAAACTCGCGCTCCCGCACTCGCCACACCCCCCACCGTTGTGCACAAGCTTTACACGACAAATTAAAAATATTCTCAAATAAAGAAAGTAGAGAATTATAAAATGAATAATCATTCACAATTAATAAGTTTTATGACCCTAAAATGTATTATTAATTTGTCTTCTTGACGATAATTCTGTCAAGTTGCAAACTTCTGGAATCTGAAATTATTAATGAAAGTAGTGATATAATTGACGTTGAAGTTAAAGCAGAAGAAGGTATGCTTAAGTTTTATTGGAGCGATATGAAGAGTTATAATAAGTGGGTTGAGAAAATTGTTGAGAAAAATAGAAGAGAAAGGTTTAGTATAGATACTCTAAATTTGAAATTTAATTATTTACTGTATCCGACTGACACTTTTCATATAAAACCAGCGTTTATATACAGTAGTGATACTTTATATTTAATAAACAAAATTTCTTTTATTAAAAATTCAGACACACTGATTATTGATGATTATTCGGATTTTAATTCTGTTTTTTTCAATAAAGAAGGATTTTATCCATTAAGATTATTGGATGAATATTTTAAAAATGAATAAAAAATCTTTGAAAAATAAAACTATTTAGGACAGTGGTATT
This sequence comes from Bacteroidetes bacterium HGW-Bacteroidetes-12, assembly GCA_002841035.1. Lineage (GTDB taxonomy): Bacteria > Bacteroidota > Bacteroidia > Flavobacteriales_E > Vicingaceae > BRH-c54. The sequence continues at coordinate 1,182 of PHDR01000320.1, forward strand.
ATGATATTCTGAATTGAATCTGATGAATAAAGTAAATATTGATAAGAGATTTGGTAATGAAATTTTATTCGGTCAAGAATGAAATAAATAAAAAAGCCAGTGCACAACAAGGGTTTAATAAAATGCAGGCTATCAGCGGATTAGGAAACTTTTCCGTTTCAATCCAGCTTCCTCATCGTGGGACGATGACGATGTTCCAACCGCCTGCACTTTATCAACCCCCAGCCGTTAGCAAACATAGTTTAAGAAAAAAATCCGCATAATAGTTTCCATATATTAGAACTTTTATCTAAATTTGTCGTTTATAAAAATACGATGAATGAAACCGAAATTTGAGATTGTTCTACTTGACGAAGTTTGGGAACTATTTGATATTCTGGACGAAAAGACTAAAGAAAAGATTATTTATAACATTGATAAGTCTAAATATTTTAATGACCCTGAACTGTTCAAGAAACTTGAAGATGAAATTTGGGAGTTTAGAACCAAATATAACAGAATGTACTATAGACTGTTTGCATTCTGGGATAAATTGGACAAAACGGAAACACTTGTAGTTGCAACTCACGGAATTATTAAAAAGACTGACAAGATTCCAAAGACAGAAATCGAGAAAGCGAAAGCAATTATGAAGTTGTACTTTGAACAGAAAAACAAAAAAAAATAACAATGGAAACAACGAAAAAAATAAAGACTTATACCCTTGACGAGCTGAAAGACAAACATCTCGGAAGAATTGGGACTGAAAAAAGGGATAAATATGAATACGAACTTCGGCTAGACCTCTTGGGTGAAGTAATTAAGCGCACAAGAAAAGAAAGACATTTGACCCAAACCGAATTAGGAGAAATGATTGGAGTACAAAAATCTCAAATTTCTCGAATAGAAAGAAATGCGAAAAATGTAACAATTGAAACAATTCTGCGGGTTTTTAAAGCATTGAAAGCAAAAGTGAATTTCAATGTAGAACTTCTTGACGGAGAATTTAGAATCGCCTAGAATAACTACGTTTGCTAACACGGGGTGTACAAAATGCTGGTTTCTAGCGGATTAAGTTGCTTTTTGTTTCAATCCAACTTTACTCTTTTGGACGATGACGATGTTTCAAAAACCAGCACTTTATACACCCCCCACCGTTAGGGCACATAATTAGACAGAAAATCGAAATTTCAACGAGATTTGCATAAATGTAACTTTTAAGTTACATTTGCGTTTAGAAAATTAGTTGGATTATGGAAAAAATTCGAGAGATAGTTGCTTACAAACATTACTTTGAAGAATTCTTACTAGAGCAACCAAAGAAAGTTCAGGATAAGATTTACAAGGTTTTAGAAGCGATTGAAACGCTTGAGAGAATTCCAACCAATTATTTGAAACTAATTGTAGGAACAAATGGATTGTATGAGGCAAGAATTCAACTAGGAAGCAATATTTGGAGAGTATTCTGCTTCTTTGACAGTGGTAGATTGGTGATTCTGCTGAATGGATTTCAAAAGAAAACACAAAAAACACCAAAGAATGAGATTGAAAAAGCGTTGAACTTAATGAATGAATACTATGAAAACAAAAAATAGCAAACAGGAAATTAACTCTTGGTCAGATATCAAGGACAGAGTATACGGTGTGAAAGGAACAGAAAGGCGAGACAATCTCGAAAGAGAAACTGAAGCCTTTAGAATTGGCTTGCTCTTAAAAAAAGCCCGAGAATCTAAGAAATTAACCCAGGAAGATTTAGGGAAAATCATTGACAAGAAAAGAACTTACATTTCTCGGGTAGAGAATAATGGAAGTAATATTACGCTGAGTACACTATTTGAAATCGTAGAAAAAGGGTTGGGTGGAAAAGTGAACATCTCGATTGAAATTTAATCCAAGGAAAAAATTACGTGCCCTAACAAGGGGTTAATAAAATGCAGGCTATCAGCGGATTAGGAAACTTTACTGTTTCAATCCAGCTTCCTCATCGTGGGACGATGACGATGTTCCAATCGCCTGCACTTTATCAACCCCCAGCCGTT
>PHDR01000321.1 GCA_002841035.1 Bacteroidetes bacterium HGW-Bacteroidetes-12
TGTTGAATATGTTAATAAAATAGCACTTATCCAGCAAATTAATAATTCTGGTATTTGTGATTTTAATTTTGGTAGTCCCAATTTTTCTCTAATAGAATTCCATGCTCCTTGGGGTTCAACTTGTGTGTAAAACTTTTTTAATGTTTCTTCTTTTTCTGGTGGAGTAAAAATAGTGATAGTTATCCAAATAATTGTTGTGAAAAATGTAGTAAATAATAAAATACCTTCATTATCTATAAATGGATTTCCTGCATTGTAAGTGCTTTCAAATAATGGAGCAACTAAAAATCGTGCTATTGTATATCCTAAAATTGGTGCTAATGTTGCACTAATTTCACTCCAAACATTTATTCTACTCCAATACCATCTTAATATCAAAACAGCTCCTAAACCTGCTGATGAAGCTATTAAAAACCGAGCTGCTCCATCAATGGTTTCAATAAAAGTTGTAATTACGAGTGCTATCAACATAATAATTACGGTAAAAATTCTTCCTGCTTTTACCATTTTTAGTTGATTAATTTCTTGGTTCTTTTTTTCTAATTGTCTTTTATATAAATCATTGGTTAAATAACTTGCTCCCCAATTGAGTTGGGTTGAAATGGTACTCATATAAGCTCCTAAGAAAGCAGTAAAAATTAATCCTCTTAATCCTGTGGGCATAAAATCACGCATAGCCATCACAAAACCTTCTCCTGCGTTTGCTTGCGTTAATTCTGGATAAACAACTAATGCACAAAGCCCTACAATTATCCATGGCCAAGGTCGAAGTGCATAATGTGCTATTTGAAAAAATAGTGTAGCTAATACTGCATTTTTTTCGTCTTTAGCACTCATCATTCGTTGTGATATGTAGCCTCCTCCTCCTGGTTCATTCCCTGGATACCAACTTGCCCACCATTGCACTGCTACAAAAGAAAAAAATGCTCCTATGGTTAATCCAAATGTTCCTACATCACTTGTGTTATTGCCTCCAAGCGTTGGAAAAAAATCAAAACGCCAAGCAGGTAATTTTTCTTTCAATCCATCTATCCCTCCTATTTGTTCTGAATTTAGCATAATTATAGCCAAAATAACACACCCACTCATTGCGAGAATAAACTGTACAGCATCAGTAATTGCAACCCCTAGTAATCCTGATAATGAAGAATATATAGCAATCAATACTAACAAAAAAGCAATAATTATAAAAGCGGTTTGATAATCAATATTCAAAAAAAGCATTAAAATCTTTATCATGGCAGCATTTACCCATCCAATAATAATACAATTAAAAAAAACACCTAAATAAATAGATTTAAAATTTCGAAATATATGTGCTGCTTTTCCTGAATAGCGGAGTTCAATAAATTCCAATTCGGTAAGTACATTTGCTTTTCGCCACATCTTGGCAAAGAAAAAAGTGGTAAGCATCCCTCCTATTAGCATATTCCACCATAACCAATTGCCCGAAATACCATTTTTTTTGATTACTTCGGCAACCCAAAGCGGTGTATCAGCTGCAAAAGTGGTGGCAACCATTGAAATTCCTGCAATGTACCAAGGCAAATTTCTTCCTGCTAAAAAAAAATCAACTAACGAACCGCTCGATTTATTTTTAAATTTTAAGCCTATATACAGACTAATTCCTAAAAAGACAATTACTATTATCCAATCTATAGGTGCTAACATTCTTTAATAAAATATTGCGAAAAGTAAGTATCTTTAACCAAATGAATCTCAATCTCGAAAATTCATTATTAACAATAAAATGTTTGTTGGAAAAATATCAAAAATGTTTAGTATTTATAAATGCATTAAGGAAATGCAGTATCCTGATATCCTAGAAAGATAATAAACGTTGATGATAAATATCCGTTGTACGTTTAGAAAAAAATGTTAATTCAAGTGAATTTCACGATTGAAATGAGTGTAATTTATATTGAGAAAGCAAATTTTAAATGCAAACAGATTATAAATTAAATTTTTAATAATACGATTTTTAATATGTGGTTATAGCAAAATAGAGTAACTTTGAATCCATGAGTTTTAATATCGACATACAAAAACTACAGCAATATTCTAAATTAGAATTAATTGCTAAACAAGTGGTAGAAGGTTTTATTACGGGCTTACATAAAAGTCCTTTTCATGGTTTTTCGGTTGAATTTGCAGAACATAGACTGTACAATACAGGTGAATCTACTCGACACATTGATTGGAAATTATATGGAAGAACAGATAAATTATTTGTTAAACGCTACGAAGAAGAAACAAATTTAAGATGTCAATTAATAATTGATGCTTCTTCATCCATGTATTTCCCTGAAATAGAATACAATTCAGATAAATTTAATAAAATTAAATTTTCAGTTTATGCAGCTGCTGCACTAATGAATTTATTAAAAAAACAACGTGATGCTGTTGGTTTAAGCATATTTTCAGATAAACTAACGCTACATACCTCAACAAAATCGAGCCTTGTACATCATAAAATTTTAACACATGAGTTAGAAAAACTTATTGATGCTCCGCTTAAAAACACTAAAACATCATCAATTAATGCGTTGCATACTATTGCTGAAACGGTTCACAAACGCTCTCTAATTATTTTGTTTAGTGATATGATGGAAAACGTAAGTAGTTCTAATGAACTTTTTGAAGCCTTACAACACTTAAAATACAATAAACATGAAGTAATTCTTTTTCATACATATGATAAAAAACTGGAACTTGATTTTGATTTTGAGAACCGTCCTTATCAGTTTATTGATTTGGAAACTGGCGAAGAAATTAAACTCCACCCTAATGATGTGAAGAAAAATTACGTTGAACAAATGGAAAGAGCCACAAAAGAATTAAAATTAAAGTGTTTGCAATTTGGAATAACTTTTATAGAAGCAGATGTAAATCAAGGGTTTAATCAAATTCTTCAAACCTATTTGATAAAAAGAGCCAAAATGATGTGATTTTTTTTATAAAAAATTTTTCAGTTTCAAAAATTGAGTTATATTTGCAGCCCCAAAAGAGGGAATTTCTTTTAAAAGATTTTGGTTTGGTAGTTCAGTTGGTTAGAATACCTGCCTGTCACGCAGGGGGTCGCGGGTTCGAGTCCCGTCCAGACCGCCAACAATCTGAAGTTGTTTAAAAAGCCTTGCTAATTGCAAGGCTTTTTTTTTATGAGTTATTTTATTT
>PHDR01000010.1 GCA_002841035.1 Bacteroidetes bacterium HGW-Bacteroidetes-12
TTAAAACTGCTATGGAAAATGATAACTTAGCTGACATCAAAACATTAATTGAAGAGTTAGAAATTGCCTGTCCGCTAAGTGGCTCTAAAAGCTGGACAGACGTAAAGCAGTTTAACCTTATGTTTTCAACCGAAATAGGTTCTGTTGCTGAAGCGGCTAATAAAATCTATTTACGTCCGGAAACTGCTCAAGGTATTTTTGTAAATTTTTTAAATGTTCAGAAAACGAGTCGTTTAAAAATTCCTTTTGGAATAGCTCAAATTGGCAAAGCCTTTAGAAATGAGATAGTTGCTCGTCAGTTTATTTTCCGTATGCGTGAGTTTGAACAAATGGAAATGCAATTTTTTGTTCGTCCAGGTGAAGAAATGAAATGGTACGAATACTGGAAAAATGAGCGTATTAATTGGCATCTTTCATTAGGAATTGATGAAAAAAATTATCGTTTTCACGACCATGTTAAATTAGCTCATTATGCTAATGCTGCTTGCGACATTGAATTTAATTTCCCTATGGGATTTAAAGAATTAGAAGGCATTCATTCTCGTACAGATTTCGATTTGAAGCAACACGAAAAACACTCAGGTAAAAAACTGCAATATTTTGATCCTGAAATCAATCAAAATTATGTGCCTTATGTGGTAGAGACTTCTATTGGGTTAGACAGAACATTTTTGGCAATACTTTCTTCCTCGTATAAAGAAGAAAAATTAGAAGATGGTTCGGAAAGAACTGTATTAAAACTTCCTGCATTTTTAGCTCCCTACAAAGCCGCTATTTTGCCTTTGGTAAAAAAAGATGGCTTACCCGAAAAAGCACGTGAAATAATGGACTTATTAAAACACGATTACAATTGTCAGTACGATGAAAAAGACTCTGTTGGTAAGCGTTACAGAAGACAAGATGCTATTGGAACGCCATTTTGTATTACCGTTGACCATCAAACTTTAGAAGACAATCAAGTAACCATTAGAGATAGAGATACCATGCAACAAGAGCGTGTAGCAATTTCAGAAGTGGAAAATATTATCAAAAATAAAATAAAAATAGCATAATGTTTTTGTTTATGAATATTGAAAATTTAGTACTCATACCGAACACCTACGAAGGATTTCTGCTCATTCACACAACTAAAAAACATAATATTTGGCTGTTACAATAGCCAAAAAACATAATATTTGGCTGTTTTATAAGATTTTATTACCTTTGTATCATGAAACGAGCCATGTTTAAAAGTCTAACACACAGAAGGATGATTATAGGCGACTTCCATGTGTCCGATAAAAAAACAATAAAAAAAACACATGAAAATTTCAAGATTATTGCAAAAGGAAATAGAAGAACTGATTCATAGTGGCAAAGCTATTGTTCTTATTGGTCCCCGACAAGTAGGGAAATCAACACTGATTAAAGAAATTTTAAAATCTAAAGGTGATTACTTGTATTTAGATGGGGACGATTTTTCCGTTCAGCAACAATTAGAATTGCCTAATACCGAATTTATAAAACGGATGATAGGTAACCATACTATTATTTTTGTGGACGAGGCACAACGAATAAAAAATATCGGAATAACTTCAAAAATCATTATTGACCAATTTCCTGATGTTCAACTAATTTTAAGCGGTTCGTCTGCTTTTGATTTAAACAATGAAATTAATGAGCCATTAACAGGACGAAAGTGGGAACTTAACCTCTTTCCTATTTCAATGGAAGAATTACAAATAAGTACGGATTTTTTAAAAGCCAACCAGCAATTAGAAAACAGGATAATATATGGAATGTATCCAGATGTTTTTAATTTTCCTGGGAAAGAAAAAGATGTATTGAAAAACCTTATAAATAGTTATTTATACAAAGATGTACTCGCACTAACGGGCATAAAAAAACCCGATATTTTAAAAAAATTAACACAAGCCCTTGCTTTACAAATAGGAAATGAAGTCTCCTATAATGAGTTGGCTCAATTGTTAGGTGTCAACAAGGAAACAGTGAGTAATTATATCACTTTATTAGAAAAAGCTTACGTGGTGTTTAAAGTTGATCCTTTTAGCAGAAACATCAGAAATGAAATTAAGTCGAATCGCAAAATATACTTTTATGATACCGGCTTACGAAATGCCGTTATTTCTAATTTTAACTCTTTGGATATAAGAAACGACAAAGGTGCATTATGGGAAAACTTTTTGATTTCCGAAAGAATTAAAAAATTGAATTACCATAAAATTTACACCAACACCTATTTTTGGCGTACAACCCAACAACAGGAAATTGATTGGATTGAAGAAAAGGACGGCATCATTACTGCTTATGAATTCAAATGGCAGGCAAAATCGAAAATAAAAATACCGAAAAACTTTGTAGCAACTTATCAGGCACAAACTAAAATAATTGATAGTAATAATTACTATGAGTTTATTAGTTGATTGTTATTACTGAGGCAGGAATTTATATTCGAATTGTATCCTTTTCCCTTAAAACATATCCTCTTAACCGCCATTATTCATGAATATTTGCAAATGGTCTTCTTTTGGCGGTTAACCCCGATTTAGAGACACTTAAATTTGAGGTAGGAAAATTTTAGTGTCTCTAATCGTAATAAAGGAATAACTATAATCTGTATGAATTATTTGGGTTAAATCTTACTTTTGTGCTATATGATTTACAAAAGCACATCCGATTTAATAAACGACTTAGAGCAGCACGGACACTTAATCCGCATTAAGGAAGAAGTAAGTGGTGAGTTGGAAATGGCAGCTATTCATATGCGTGTGTTTGAAAAAAGCGGACCGGCAATTTTGTTTGAAAATATTAAAGGATGTGAGTTTCAGGCAGTATCTAACTTGTTTGGAACGATGGAACGCAGCAAATTTATTTTCCGTTCTACCTTTGATAAAGTCCAACAGCTTATCGAATTGAAAAACAATCCCATAAAAGCCATAAAATCGCCTTTTAAACATTTGTCGTTAGGATGGTTTGCATTAAACTCATTACCCAAAAAAGTAAGTAGCCATGACTTTTTAGAAACCACCATAGATAAATTGCCTTTAATTAAATGTTGGAAAAAAGATGGTGGTGCTTTTATTACTTTACCACAAGTGTATTCCGAAGATATTGAAAAGCCCGGAGTAATGAATAGTAATTTGGGAATGTATCGTGTGCAGCTTAATGGTAATGATTACGAATTAAATAAAGAAATAGGCTTACATTATCAAATTCACAGAGGAATTGGGGTACATCAGGCAAAAGCCAACCGATTAGGAAAACCATTAAAAGTCAGTATTTTTATTGGAGGAAATCCTGCCCATACCTTAGCAGCCGTAATGCCTTTACCCGAAGGATTATCTGAATTAACCTTTGCCGGAGCGTTGTCAGGAAGAAGATTTAGATATACTTACCAAGAAGGTTATTGCTTAAGTACGGATGCCGATTTTGTAATTACCGGAGAAATTTACCCTAACGAAACCAAACCCGAAGGACCTTTTGGCGACCACCTTGGGTATTACAGTCTAACCCACGAATTTCCTGTGATGAAAGTCCATAAAGTGTATCATAAAAAAAATGCGGTTTGGCCTTTTACCGTTGTTGGTCGTCCGCCACAAGAGGATTCGCAATTTGGAGCCTTAATTCATGAGTTAAGCGGAAGTGCTATTCCTGAAGAAATTCCAGGATTGCACGAAGTAAATGCTGTTGATGCAGCAGGAGTTCATCCTTTACTATTGGCAGTAGGAAGTGAACGATATACGCCTTACACCACTTTAAAACAACCACAAGAATTACTGACCATTGCTAACCATATTTTAGGGTTTGGGCAACTTTCATTGGCAAAATATGTATTCATTACCAATAAAGAAGACAATCCTGAATTATCGTGTAATAATATTGAACAATATTTCATCCATTTTTTGGAAAGAGTAGATTGGAAAAGAGATGTACATTTTCAAACCAACACCACTATAGACACGCTCGATTACAGTGGAAATGCCATTAACAGTGGTTCAAAAGTAGTGATGGCAGCAGTAGGTGAAGTTAAACGTAAACTAATTGATAATTGTCCTATTGATAATGGAAAATTAGTAATGCCTGGAGTAATTGCCATGAATGGGGATACTTTTACAACGTATGAAAATGCTCAAAAAGAACTTGAAACCTTAAATCTCCAACTTCAAACATTGAACATCGAAGGCATTATGCTGATTTTGTTAGTAGATGATGCTGATTTTGTTGCAGCAAACCTCAACAACTTTTTATGGGTAACTTTTACCCGAAGCAATCCGGCAAATGATATTTACGGAGTAAACGAATTTATCAACAACAAACATTGGGGCTGCGAAGGACCATTAATTATTGATACTAGAATAAAACCACATCATGCTCCAGTTTTAGAAAAAGATGATGCGGTTGAGAGACGAGTGGATGAATTAGAGAGTAAAGGAGTACTTAGAAATACTTAGGAGTTACGAATCTATTTACCATTGTCATTCTGAACAATATTTTACAGAAAACTTGTTTTCGTGTAAAATGAAGTGAAGAATCTTTTGTTTATTTGAACAAATCATTCATAAATTACAAGATTCCTCAATTTCGTTACACTGCACTCGGAATGACACTTGGGTTAATTCTTCAATATCTGTTTTACGTATACCTTATCCCCAATAGTCATTTGTAAATAATAAACTCCTTTGCTATAAGAAGTAATGTCCATTTCTATTTTCTGTTGTCCTTTAGGGATTACCTTATCAATAACAACTCTTGAGGAAGCATCCAATAAACTTATGTTAACTTCTTTATCTAACTCACTAGATTTTTCAATAATAAATAACCCTGTATTAGGGTTAGGGTAGATTAAGATGCCTAAATCGTTTACAAAATCATCTATGCCTACGCATTGCTCTACTGTAATAAAAGTGGAGTCGCTGTTGATACATGAATTAATATCTGTATAGGTGTAAATTACACTGTGAATTCCAACTCCCGATATATTAGGGTCAAAAGTACCACCACTTACTCCTGTACCTGAATATACACCACCTGATGGTGAACCATTAGGCAGAGCAACAGCACTACCATTACTGCATATTGTATCAGGGTTAAAGTTGGTTAGTGTAACGTTTGGTAGTGAATTTACTGTTAGTGTTGTTGATAATACACTATCGCAACCATTAATTGTTTGTAGGCTATCGTAATAAACTCCTCCTATTGTTTGGTATGAACCTCCTAACATAATACTATCTCCTTGGCAAATCTCTTGATTTTGACTTGTATTAAAATTAGCATTTAGAAACAATGTTGTAGCAAGAACACTATCACAACTAAAAATAGTCTGTAACGTATCGTAGTAAACTCCTGCTGTATTTTCATAATTACCATAAATAATAACACTATCTCCTTGGCAAATATTATCGTTAGTATTTGAGAAATAAACTGGGTTTACAGAAAGAGTGGTAGATAACACACTATCACAACCATTAGTGGTTTGTAAACTATCGTAATAGTTTCCTGCTATACTTTGGTAATTACCATAAATGAGAATACTATCTCCTTGACAAATTAATTGGTTTTGATTAAATATATAAGAATCATTAATAGTTAAATTTATAGTTAAAATACTGTCGCATCCATAATGATTTAGGATTGTATCATAATAAACTCCTGAATAAATATATGATGTATCACCGCTTGGAACAATATAACTATCACAAGATGATGTTGAATAAGAATAATATGTTGGAATGTTTCCAGATACTGTTAAATTAATTGTTATTATTGAGTCACATCCCTTATGATTACTTATGGTATCGATATATGTTCCACTGTTTAGATATGTAGTTTTCCCAGAAGGAGGGGTATAACTAGTGCAAGCGACAATATTTAAAGTATCAACAGAAAATTCATTTTTGCAATCACCTACAATATACGCTGCTCCAGATCCCCCTTCATTCATAGCACCAACTATAATGTAATATTCACTTATATTTATGCCTGCCCCAAAATAATCATTGGTTGCTGTAGAATCTCTATCATTTGCAATAATTTTTTTTACCTCATTCCATGTACCTGAACTATCTTGTTTAAAAATATATGCTGCACCAGCATTATTTATGGGACTTCCATTTATAGTATCAAAATCATGACGATGGGAACCTATAATTGCTTGGTTTTCAAATATTGATACAGAAATTCCAAATAAATCACCACTATTTCCATCTGAAGAAACTACTTTTTGTGTTTCATACCAATTGCCAGAAAGACTATCTCGTTTAAAAAAATAAGCTGCTTCTGGCTGTTCTGATGTACCTACAAGGGCTTGGTCTTTGCTGATAGAAACCGAGATGCCAAAATAATCAATAGGTGTTCCGTCAGAAGCCGTAATTTTATTTGCAAGATTCCAAATTCCTAAGCTGTCTTTTTCATAAATATATGCCGCTCCAGTCGTATTGTTTTTTCTTCGTGCTCCAACAATAATATAATTCTTATCAATATCTACAAAGTAACCATATTCATCATAATAAGCTCTATCGAATGCGACAATTTTTTGTATTTCAACCCAAGTACCATTGGTATCTCGTTTAAATATATAAGCAGACCCAGCTTTATCTACTGGATTGTTATCATTTTCATCTGTCCTACCATGATAAGCCCCTATAACAGCATAGTTCTCGCTTATAGCAACAGATATACCAAAACAATCATCTGAATAAAGAAATCCTTGTGCAAAAGATCTATCTGAAGCTACAATTTTTTGAATAAAATTCCATGAACCATAATCATCTAATTTATATATATAAGCAGCACCAGCCTGAGTTATTGTATTATTTTCATTAGCATCTTCATCATTACCATAAGCTCCTACAATTGCATACCTCCCGCTAATAGATACTGAAAAACCGAAATAATCATTAGCAGACCTATAAGGTGGTACAATTTTTTTAACTTGACTCCATGTATTGTTACCATCTCTTTTGTATATATAAGCAGAACCGCTGTTTGATAAAGTATTTAATCCTAAAGAGTCATGATCTTCAAACCAAGCACCAACTATAGCATATTTACCATCAATAGAAACCGACCTACCGTATTCATCACCCCCTTGTCTATCTGAAGCAATTATTTTTTGAACGTCATCAAAATCTTGGGAATAGATTTTTTGAGTGAAGAATAATGAAATAATTAAAAATAATATAACAAAGATTTTATTCATTTTTTAATGTTGAAGATTAAATCTGATAATTCAATTTATTGTGATATGAAATATTAAAATAAATTAATTAACCAAAAGTAACTATAAAATATTAATTCCAACAAATAAAAGTGCTGTATCAGTGCTAATGCTGCTCTATTTAGGTTAAAAAATAGCTCTAATTTTATACTTATTTTTGTGTTTTAAGATGAGCTAAAATAAAATCGCTGTATCCTCCTCTTGTGCCGCTGTGGTTGAATTAAATCTCTACGGTTAACTAAAATCAGCGTTATCCTTCTTCTAACAAAAAAAATCAGCATTTTCTATACAGACTAAGTTTTAAATGTAAAGATTTGTTTGTTTTCTTTACAAAAGAAGTTATCTTTGTATAGATTTTTAATAATTCTTTACACATGGCGACTTGGAGTTTAACATCACTTCCATTAAATATTGACTTAGAAACTAAAAATGTTTTAAAAGCTTTACCAGCTGCACACGCTGCGTTGGCTGAATTAAAAGGGATTGCTTCTACCATACCCAATCAAAATATCTTGATAAATACACTTGGATTACAAGAAGCAAAAGATAGCTCTGCAATTGAAAATATTATAACAACGCACGATGACTTATATAAATCGGGACTGAATTTAGATGCTTTTAAATCGCTTCAAGCTAAAGAAGTGCAAAATTATATTTCAGCATTAAAGAAAGGATTTGAACTAATCACCACAACAGGCTTACTGACCAATAAAAGTATTTTACAAATTCAAGAAATTTTGGAAGATAATAAGGCTGAGTTTAGAAAGTTACCAGGTACTGCATTAAAAAATGCTGTTACTGGCGAAACAATCTACACGCCTCCACAAAATTATGAGGAAATTCTGCGATTAATGGCAAATCTTGAACAATATATAAATGACCCCGAAATGCAAAATTGTGATCCATTAATTAAAATGGCAATTATACATTTTCAGTTTGAGAGTATTCACCCGTTTTATGATGGGAATGGAAGGACTGGCAGGATAATAAATATCCTTTATTTGATTTTAGAAAAACGACAAACATTACCCATTTTATACTTAAGTAAGTATATAATTAAGCATAAAGCTGATTATTACCGATTTTTACAAAAAATTAGAGAAGATAATTTATGGGAAGATTGGATTTTGTTCATGCTAAAAGGTGTTGAAGAAACAGCAAAGGAAACAATTGAACTGATTTTAAAGATAAAGGAATTAATGCTTGATTATAAACATAGACTACGTAACAATTACAAATTTTATAGTCAAGATTTACTTAATAATTTATTCAAGCATCCTTATACCAAGATAGAATTTGTTGTAAATGATTTAGGAGTATCGAGATTGACCGCTGCAAATTATTTAAACAAGTTAGCAGACGATAAAATGTTACGAAAACACAAATTAGGGACTGCAAATTATTATATTAATGAAGAATTAGTTGGATTACTAACAAAAAGGTAGTAGTTAAAGTTGATAAAACTTCTGTGTCCTTTGTGGTGGAGTTTATACTGATAAAGGAAGGATGGTTAATTAGCAATTAATTCCTTTATTTTTTGGCGAATCAACTGACTAGATTTTTTTGAGACTTCAGCTTCATTAGCATGTTCCATCCAATTACTACAAACCAATTTTACTTCCTTAATAATAGTGGTTACATTCTTAACTCCAAAATCTTGTGCTAACGCTATTAATTGCTTTTCTCCTGGCAACTTACCTTCTCCAGCAACAGTAGTGCTATGCATCCCATGAGCTGAGGAGGAAAAAGTAAGGTCATAAGCAGGAGCAAGCCTCCATTCTCCTTTCTCATCCATTAAAAATGAAAAATTCTTACTATGATCATCACGATTATGACTATAAACATTAAAGGCTGCTATTCTTAACACTTTTTCATAAGCTGCAATATCTTTTTCCAATTGAAAAGCACAATCCATTAAGTGACCATAATCCATAGTGCTTCTTCTAAAATTATCATGAAGTAATCCACATACTGAATGCATGTGCTTTCTATTCCTACCATCTCTATCAAATCGTTTTGTTCCAAAGTATTTTTTACCAGAAGCTCCAGCAAACAGCCTACAATCGGTCATTTCAATTCCTGCAGCTAATGCCATTTTATGATAAGCGTACTCTATTTGTGCAATGTCTGGTAAATCTGTAGTAGAAGGAAACTTAATCATCCAATGCTCGAAACCTTTCGGCAGTTGATTTTCTCCATGAATTAACTGTTCTGTATCTTTATCATAACCTACAACTATTTTTGGTCGAGCCCCACCTGACGAACCTCCTAAGTTATATAGCTTTTCTATTATTTCAACACTAGTTCCCTCATAAACTTCTTCCATTTCATTAGCAATAGCATCTAGTTCAAGGGTATTTTTTTTTGCCTCAAATAGTTCTTTTTCGGGTCTATAAATCAACGCACCCATGCCTTTATCACCAACATACGCTAATCGATCTAAAGGCGAAACTTCTGCTGGCAAAATTCCTTCTGAAAATAATTTCCTATCTAATAACAACCTTCCCCAACCATCTGGTAAAGAATCATTAAAAACACCAAACAAACCGTCAAAAGGATTTTGCTCTGCTTTATGTAATTGATTAGTTAAGGGCAATTTAAATGGAGATATATCTAATCCCATATCCAGAAAATCAACATAGTACTTAAAATAAATATCCCCATCATCTATCAATTCTCCTAGGTCAATTTCCTCTCCTGAAAATTGTATGGAAACAATTATTTTTTTTACCTTTTCCATTACTTTCTGGTTTTATCGGAAAATAAATTTTCAATATTTTCCTTCTTATTTGATTTTAATATTTCCTCCATATCATTTAGCCTTCCTAATACATTTAATAGCCTTAATAAAGACACTAAAGATATCTGTCCTGTTTGTTCAAATCGTCTGATACTTCCTATAGATACTCCTGATCTTTTTGCCAATTCTGGTTGAGTTAAAGCATATTCTTTCCTCAACACCTTAACTTTTGATGCCAAATTGTGTAAAACATCTACAGGGGTTTTGTTTAAACTATATTTTCCCAAAATACCAATATATTAGTAATTATGAACAAAAATAACAAAAATTAATAATATATTAGTAATTATATTGATGTGATTTATAATATACATAAAATAACCTCTGCACCCTCTGTACCTCTATGGTTAATTAGAAATTAATACCTTTGCGTCTCAACAAAAAAATCAGCGAATATCGTTTAAATCTGTGTTATCCGTGTTCCAACATAAAAAAAATGAAAAAAACCTTACTCATACTAGCACATCCACACTTACAAAAGTCCATTAGAAATAAGCTAATTGCGGAAGAATTGGCTAATGAAAATAAGCTCGAAATACGAGACTTAACAGCTCTTTATCCCAACTACAACATCAATGTAGCTGAAGAGCAAAAAAAACTGGTAGAAGCGGATACCATTGTTTTTCAATACCCCTTGTATTGGTATAATGTTCCGCCTATTCTCAAGTTATGGATAGATGAAGTATTTACCTATGGTTTTGCTTTTGGTAAAGGAAATTACCAATTAGAAGGCAAAAAAATAGTAGTCTCTTGTACCATTGGTAGTAATGAAGACATTTATCCAGCAGAAACGCTAGAAAAAATATTTTTTCATTTTAAAGGATTGGCAGCTTATTGCAAAATGGATTATTTTGCTGAAGTAATCTCCTTTGGAGAGGTTCATGTTACTGGAGAACCAAAAAGTGGGCTGGAAAATTCAGCAAAAAAGCATGCTGAAAAGTTGCGTCATTTATTACGTTCGGTAACGTAAGTAACTAACAGCCTCAAACCTTCTACCGCTTCGTTTTGTTCCAACTCCTTTAAAATGGTTAAGGCTTTGTTTTTATAATCGTGCATGGCTTTTTGGGTATAGGTAATCCCTCCATACTGAACAACCAAAGCAATTACTTCTTTTACTTTTTTTCTGTTTTCATTATCATGTTTAATAGTAGAAATAATGAATTTTTTATCTTTTTCTGAAGCGACTCCCAAGGTATAAATCAGAGGAAGTGTCATTTTCTTTTCTTTGATGTCTATTCCTGTTGGTTTGCCAATTTCCTCAGCACTTCCTCCATAGTCAAACAAATCATCTTTAATCTGAAAAGCAATGCCCGTATATTCACCAAAAAGACGCATTTTTTCAATGTTTTCTTTATTGGCACCAACAGAATTAGCTCCGGAAGCACAACAAGAAGCAATTAATGTAGCTGTTTTTTGTCGGATGATATCATAATAAACTTCTTCGGTAATGTCTAATTTTCGGGCTTTTTCTATTTGCAGCAATTCGCCTTCACTCATCTCTCTCACTGAGTTCGACATGATACGTAACAATTCAAATTCATCATACTCTACTGCTAACAACAATCCTTTAGAAAGCAAATAATCGCCCACCAAAACAGCTATTTTGTTTTTCCAAAGGGCATTGATAGAGAAAAACCCCCTTCTTTTATCGGAATCATCTACCACATCATCGTGTACTAAAGTTGCTGTGTGTAGCAATTCTATCATTGAAGCTGCTCTGTAGGTAGATTCTGTTGTTTCTCCAAAAACCTTGGCAGAAAGAAAAACAAACATCGGACGCATTTGCTTGCCTTTTCTTTTAATGATGTAGTTCATTATTCTATCGAGCAGCGAAACACGACTTTTCATAAAAGACCTAAATCTTGGTTCAAACTCATAGAGTTCGTGTTGTATAGGTTTTTTTATGGTGTTAACTACAGACAATTAAAGCGATTTTTGTTGTCAACAAAATTACAGAATATTGATGAAAAACAGGGTTTATTCAAAAGTTCCCTTTTTCCTTCATCAACGCTTCAATTTCCTCAATTTTTCGAGGAGCTTTTGCTGAAAGATTTTCCGGTTCACCATCGGTAATCAAAATATCATCTTCAATTCTAACACCAATGTTCCACCATTTTGGGTCACAATCTGAACCTTCAGGTATGTAAATTCCTGGTTCAACAGTAATTACGTTGCCTGGTGTAAGTGGACCATAAAGCCCAGCATCATGCACATCTAATCCTAAATAATGTGAAGTGCCGTGCATAAAATATTTTCTAACATTAATTTTTTTATCTATAATACCTAATTCTAACAAGCGATTTGAAATAACTTCTGTTGCAGCTTGATGAGGATCCCAAAATTTATTTCCTTTCAAACAGGCATCGATACCTGCTTGTTGGGCTTCTAACACAATATTATAAATGATTTTTTGCTCTTTAGAAAATATACCTTTTGCAGGCAAAGTTCGGGTTACATCTGCAGTATATCCATGATATTCAGCACCAATATCACTTACCAACAAATCATTTTCACCCAATATTTTTCTGTTGGTAGTATAATGCAGCACACAAGAGTTTTCGCCACTACCCAAAATGGAAGGAAAACCTGGATATTCAGCTCCATTTTTTTTGAAAAAATATTCTACAATGGCTTCCGATTCGTATTCTTTCATGCCTGGCTTAAGGCTTTTCATCAATTCAATTTGAGCCTCACAAGTAATGTCTATGGCTTTTCGCAACAAAATAATTTCTTCCTTGCTTTTTATTTGCCGAAGTTCGGCTAAAATAGAACCAAGCAACACATTGTCAATTTTATCGGACGAACTTTCTGTTTTGAGGTTAAATAGTTTGATGAGTGTGTAGAGGTCGTCTTTCTCTTTGGAAGTTCTAATATCTTCTGGAATTTGAAAAACAAAAATATTGTCAAACGTATTAAATTCAGCTTCGAATGAGGCAAAATTTTGAGTTTCTATTGCCGTTTCAACTTTAAGAAAATTCAAAGCTCCATCAATACCCAACCGTTTGCCTGTCCATTGTTCGTTTTTTGGGTTTCTTTTTTGCAAAAACAAAATTTCTTTGGTGGAAAGATTATCGCTAAAGTTTTGCTGATCTTTATAAATAACAAGCATTGCATTAGGTTCTCTTAAACCAGTTAAGTAATAAAAATTTGGATCTTGATGATATTCAAAATCTACATCATTGGAGCGATTACGAACAGGATTAGCAAAAAAAACAGCCACCGAATTTGCCGGCATTTTATCTCGAAGTGCTTGCCTGTTTTTGGCAAAAAATTCAGCAGGAAGTAGGTCCTTGTCGTATTCATATTGTTGCGGAATTTCGGTAAGCACTATTGGTTTTTCTTCCTGAGCAATGGTTGTTGCCGAAAAAAATAAAAGAGCCGTAAGTAATAAAAAAATAGGATACATTTTATAGTTTTAAAAAGGTAAATAAAAATTCCATCCACAAAAAAACGCTGCTACGAAAGTAACAGCGTTTTTTTATATAAACTAAACTTTATTAAAAAATCTTAAATAAATCCTTTATCGTATGCTTTTTTTAATGAAGCTTCCAAACCAATTTTATCAATGGTTCTAATACCAGCAGCAGATACTTTTAATGTTATCCACATATCTTGCTCAGCTAAATAGAATTTTTTAACAAACAAATTCGGTAAAAATTTTCTTTTTGTTCTTCTTTTAGAGTGAGAAACATTATTACCTGTAATTACACTTTTTCCGGTTATTTGACAAACTTTAGACATCGCTTCTTGGTTTTAAATTTTAAAGGAGGGCAAAATAAGGCATTTTTATTTGAAATATCAAAAAAATAAAAAGAAAATATTCTTCAAATCATTTTTGGCAGCAAAACTATACATTTGTTTGCTTTGCGTTTGAAAATAGCAGATAAAATATGTAGCTTCGCATTCTAAATTTTATAAAATTGCTAATATCATTAATTACATAACTTAATCATGACACAAAAATCTAAAATTATCTACACCAAAACAGATGAAGCTCCAGCATTAGCTACCTATTCTTTTTTACCAATTGTTAAAGCGATTACTAAAACTGCTAATATTGAAGTTGAATCGAAAGACATTTCATTAGCCGCACGAATTTTAGCTGCTTTCCCTGAATACTTAACCGAACAACAACGTGTTTCCGATGATTTAAGTTATTTAGGTAAATTAGCTGTTTCGCCCGAAGCAAACATAATAAAATTACCTAACATTAGTGCTTCCATTCCGCAATTAAAAGAAGCAATTAAGGAACTACAAGCTAAAGGATATGCTCTACCTAATTACACCGAAAACCCTACCAACGATAAAGAAAAAGAAGCAAAATTAAAATACGATAAAATTAAAGGAAGTGCTGTAAATCCTGTATTACGTGAAGGAAATTCCGACCGAAGAGCTCCAAAAGCCGTAAAAAATTATGCAAGAAAACATCCACACAGCATGGGTGCTTGGAGTGCTACTTCAACATCGCACGTTAGCCACATGGAAAATGGTGATTTTTACCACAGCGAACAATCTATTGAAGTATCTAACCCAACCAATGCTCAAATAAAATTTATTGGACAAGATGGAACAACCACTGTTTTAAAAGAAAATTTACCCTTGCAAGCCTTAGAATTGATTGACTCTTCGTGCATGGAAGCAAAAGCATTACGAACATTTATTGCCGAACAAATTGAAGATGCCAAGAAAAAAAATGTATTATTTTCTGTACATTTAAAAGCAACCATGATGAAAGTGTCGGACCCAGTAATTTTTGGGCATTTTGTTTCTGTTTTTTTTAGTGAAGTTTTTGAAAAATATGCCGAAACATTCAAAAAACTAGGCATTAATCCCAACAACGGATTAGCCGATTTATATGCAAAAATTAATACGCTTTCTGGAGGAGAAAAACAAGCCATAGAAAACGACATTAATGCCTGTTATGCCAAACGCCCCGAAATTGCGATGGTTGATTCGGCAAAAGGAATAACCAATTTACACATGCCCAATGATGTAATTATTGATGCCTCTATGCCTGCCTACATTAGAAACTCAGGGCAAATGTGGAGTTCTGATGGAAAAGCAAAAGACACTAAATTTGTAATTCCAGATACAAGTTATGCCGAATTTTATCAAGTAGTTATTGATGATTGCAAAAAAAATGGAGCGTTTAACCCAACCACAATGGGAAGTGTTCCTAATGTTGGCTTAATGGCACAAGCAGCCGAAGAATATGGTTCGCACGATAAAACCTTTATAGCATCAGGTTTAGGAACTATTGTTGTAGTTGATGAAAACGATAAAATATTTTTAGAGCAAAAAGTAGAACAAGGCGATATTTTTAGGTTATGCCAAACCAAAGATGCTCCCATTCAAAATTGGGTAAAACTAGCCGTAACAAGAGCAAGAGCATCGCAAACACCAGCCGTTTTTTGGTTAGATGAAAACAGAGCTCATGATGCTAAAATTATTGAAAAAGTAGAAAGATACTTACCTAATTACGATACATCAGGACTAGAAATTCACATTATGTCGTTGGTAGATGCTATGAAATTTACGTTGGAACGAATTAGAGCAGGAAAAGATACAATTTCGGTTACAGGAAACGTAATGCGTGATTATTTAACCGATTTATTCCCAATTTTAGAAGTAGGAACAAGTGCAAAAATGCTATCTATTGTGCCTTTAATGAATGGTGGAGGATTGTTTGAAACAGGTGCTGGAGGTTCTGCACCAAAACATGTGGAGCAATTTTTAACTGAAGGACACTTAAGATGGGATTCATTAGGTGAATTTTTTGCATTGGCTGTTTCTTTAGAACATTTGAGCGAAATAAATAATAATCCCAAAGCAAAAATTTTAGCTGATACATTAGATGAAGCAACAGGCAAATTTTTAGAAAATGATAAATCCCCTTCCAGAAAAGTTGGTGAATTAGATGTGAGAGGAAGCCATTTCTATTTAGCCATGTATTGGGCAGAAGCCTTAGCAAAACAATCTTCAGACATAGAATTAAAAACTAAATTTACACCCATAGCTCACGATTTAATATCGAGCGAAGCAACGATAGTAGGCGAGTTGAACAATGCACAAGGACACCCAATAGATATTGGTGGGTATTATTTTCCATCTGTTGAAAAAACAACCAAAGAAATGACACCAAGTGGAACGCTAAATGCTATTTTGGAAGAAATAAACAAAACACAATTGGCTTAATTTTAGCTAATTTCACACACTAAAATCTCATTCATTACTGAATGGGATTTTTTTATTCCTATTTTTGATTAAAAAATTACCACAAATGAAAACAACTATCGAAATAAGCAATTACCCACTAAATGCTGATTATATTCCGCCAATAAAAGATTTTATTGACCGAATAAATTTACATCCAAACTTAATCATAAGAGCCAATGCAACTAGTACACAAATTGTTGGAGAATATGATGAGGTAATGCCTATTTTACAAAAAGAAATAAAAACATCCTTTGAAAAATATGGCAAAATGATTTTTGTAATTAAAGTGCTGAATGGTGCATTGGATATTTAGCCATATAGCTTTATTACTTGAAATTAGTGCTGTAATTTTTGGTGTTTTTTATGTTTTTCTAGCTGCAAAAAACAACAATTGGTGTTGGATTTTTGGAATTTTAGGTTCCGCCATAAGTATTGCTTTATTTTTGCTCTATGCTAAATTATATGCCGAAGCCGCTTTGTATTTCTTCTATGTTCTTGCTGGATTTTATGGCTGGGTGAATTGGAAAAATCAAAAAAAACATAACGAAGTTTATCAACACTCCTTTCAAAAACATATTTTCATTTTACTAATAGGCTCACTCTTTTCTATCGGACTATATTTTATCTTTGCTTGCTTTTTTAAAGAAGCACAAAAACCTTTAATTGACTCCTTTACAACTGTTTTTAGTTTTATAGCCACTTATTTAACGGCCAAAAAATGGATAGAAAACTGGATATATTGGGTTTTTATTGATTTAGTTTCTACCTACCTTTATTTTAGCCGAGGGTTAGAAATTTACGCTTTATTGATGTTTTCCTATTCATTTATAGCTATTTATGGTTATTTACAATGGAAAAAATTAATACTTATTAAACAAAGCTAAAACTTAGCACTTAAAAAACCCCTGTTTTTATAAGCAGCTTTATTCTGCTTTTAGCAAACAATAATTACTGTAGAAATTTAAAGATTCGTCATTCCCCGACATTTTAAATCATTTTAAAGTTCTATTTTTATACGAATTGTGTAAACACTTAAATATTTGATTTTGAAAACTATATTAACAGTTATTTTGTTTTATATTGTTTGTTCGTCTAACGCACAGATTACGATAAGCGGTGTTGTTATAAATGAAGCGACTAAAGAGCCATTAGAATATGCCTCCATTAGTATTTTAAACCAATCTTTCGGAACAATTTCTAATGGTTCTGGTGCTTTTACGTTTCATTTAGACCCTAAATTTTTAAACGATACATTGGTTATTTCTTCCTTAGGATATATTCCATTTAAAAAAAAGATAGCAAGCCTTATTCAGTTAGATTCGGCAATTTATGAATTAACTCCCACAGAAATAAACCTTACCGAATTTTTAGTAACTAGTTTAAGTGCAAATGAAATTGTAAAAAAAGCGATACAAAATATTCCTAAAAACTATCCAAAAAGCCCTTTCTTACTAAAAGGATTTTACAGGCATTTTAGAAATGAAAACGACCAATGTGTTGATTTAATAGAAATGGCATTAATTTTAAAAGACAAAGACTATTCAGCCCCTTATAAAGTTAAAACAGAAGATAAAGAAGCTTACATAAGCAGGTATCAGGAATCTCCTGTTACTGAAGAAATTTATGTCGAACAATTTAGAAGAAGCTTTAATAATCAAAACTTTTATAAAGAATATTTTTTTAATAACAACATGATTGTTGAAATGCTTAGAAATAATAGGGTAAAATATAGAAATTTTGAACTAGACACCAATATTACAAACTATTATTTTGCTGGGCAATTAATGTTAAATGATAAAAATGTATTTATCATATCAACCGAAAAAGAAGGTGGAGCTAAAATTTATATTGATGCAGAAACTTTTGCTATTATAAAATTAGAAAATTATGTGCCTTGGTCGGGAAATTATTTATTTCAGAAAAAAGTGAAAAATTACGATAAAGCCATTGAGCGAGAAAGATCAATGAGAATAACGCTTGAGTTTCAAGAGTTAAATAATAAAATGTATCTTAAATACTTAAATTATGCGTGGAGTTATGAAATTTACTCCGAAGAAAAACAAAAAACAGTAGTGCTTTTTGATGTTAATAATTTATTGGTAATTAACGAAATAATAGAATATCCAAAAAAATCAGATTTTGATGGGACAAAAAAAATGAAAAAAAATCAGCGATTAGAAAATTTTAATTGTGCTTACCACGAAAGTTTTTGGGTTAATTATAACTTAATAGAAATCAATCCAATAAAAAAAATACATTTGCAAGAGTTGGAAAAAAAAGTACCTTTAAAAAAACAATTTAAACAAAGTCAAGAGAAAAAAACAGGCAACTAAAAAGATATGTAATAGGTAAGACATGTTTTGATGTTAAAATAATGTAATTTAGTAGCTATGCTTAGAATAATATTACTTTTTTTAATTTTTACAATAACAACTATTGGAACTGCACAAGATTCAACTTACTATACATGTGTAAATTGCTCTAATGGTCTTTTTGTGCAATCAGAAATTATTAAAGAAAAAAAACAAGTTTATATTGTTAATTTTAACAAAACAGACAATCCTTTTAGAATAGACAACAAAAAAAAAGACGTGCATTGTGTTCACTGCGACAACCACACAGGATACGAAGAAGAAGATGGAACAATAAAAGTAGTGCATACAGCCGTACATAAAAATGGAAACTCTTATGATTGCAATACGTGTAAAAAACCCTTATTCGATGAAAAAGATTTGAAAGAAAATTCACAAAACGCATATATTTTCAACCGTGTGAACAACACAGATGTTGCCATTGCAAATCGTTCGTATATACTACATGAAAAAAAATTATATTGTAGTTTCTGTTATGATAGTATAGGGAAATCCCAAAAGAAAAATAAGCTAAAAATCTTTAAAAAGAATATTAAAAAACCTCAGTCTTGAAGCTTTTCTCTAATAAGTTTAATTTGGATTTCATTATAACCTCCTTGGTCAGTCATAAACCAA
>PHDR01000322.1 GCA_002841035.1 Bacteroidetes bacterium HGW-Bacteroidetes-12
CTTACCGCCCAAAATGAAGATAAAGCAAGACAAACAGAAGCTTTAAAAACAGCAAATGAAAAAGCGGAAGAAAGCGACAACCTAAAATCGGCTTTTTTGGCCAATATGTCGCACGAAATAAGGACGCCTATGAACGGTATTTTAGGCTTTGCCGATTTATTAAAAGAACCTGAACTTCATGGCGATAAACAACAAAAATATATAGAAATTATTGAAAAAAGCGGAGCACGTTTGCTCAACACCCTCAATGATATTGTTGACATGTCGAAAATACATGCGGGGCTTGTGAAGGTTAATCTTATAGAGACAAACATAAACAAGCAAATCGAAAATATCTACAAATTCTTCAAACCCGAGATTGAAAGTAAAGGAATAAAGTTTTCTTTTAAAAACAGCCTTCCTAAAAAAGAAGCATTTTTTCTTACGGACTGTGAAAAAATATATACCGTACTTTTCCACCTTGTCAAAAATGCCATTAAATATACCAAAGAAGGTTCCATAGAAATTGGTTATGGCGGAACAAATTCTTCGACGTGGAAAACCGAATTGTTATTTTTTGTAAAAGATACCGGTGTTGGAATTCCAAAAAAAAGTCAAAAAGCCATATTTGAAAGTTTTACACAGGGTGATATTTCTGATAATATAGCACAGGAAGGCAATGGATTGGGTTTGTCAATAACCAAAGCGTATGTTGAGTTACTTGGCGGTAAAATTTGGGCAGAAAGCAATGAAGGCAAAGGCACTAAATTTTATTTCTCACTTCCCTATCGGATTGATCTTAAAGAAAAAATAGTATTATGTTAACAATGCCAATTTCAAGCAAAATATTTTTTTTAAAAAGAACTAAATAATAAACAGTATTATTTCAAGCAAAATAGAAAAACAAAGCGATAAATACTTTCAACTAAAAGCAAAGAATATGAGAAAAATACTTACCCCATCATTACTTATCATTCTAATAATTGGATGTATTAGTTTTCCTGCAATTTTGTTTGTAAATTTAAACAGTGGAGAAATTGTAACCGAAGCACTCATTATTTTTGGCGCTCTTGGATCGATATTTTTTATTGCGAGCTTAAGCCTTATAAGGAAAATTAAAGAAAAACCATAAAGCGATCATTAAGCAACATATTGTAAATTAATAGCAACAAACTAAATAAAATAATAAAATTATGAAAACAAAAACTATAGGAATCGTAATTGCCATTATAGGAATACTTATGATAATTTATACAGGTTTCAATTATGTGACCACAGAAAAAGTAGTGGATTTAGGCCCAATGCACATGAGTATGGAAAGAAATCACCCAGTACAATGGTCACCAATTGTTGGTGCAATATTGTTGGTTGGAGGCATTGTGCTGGTTGCCATGGACAGGAAGAAGTAATAGATTATTCGTTAAGCGTTATAAGTTAATAGTTAATTAGTGAACTTCCCTGATTATTGTTGACCGGTTTTTATTATTATTTTTCCTTTTCATGTTTATTACACACCCTTAATTCTCCAGTTCTAAAAATGGGACAGGCTTACTTCGGCTTCTCTCAACACAGGTCTCTAGAGGGGAATTTGATTTGTTTAACTTCGGACTTCGGTCTTAGAACAAAATCATAAAGCACTACATTTTTTGATTTTTTTAATACAGCATAATTTTTTAATAATTTATGCTTTTCTAACAACCGCGACTACTTAATCTTGGTGACTTAAAACTAAAATAAGAAATAATGTTTAAAAAAAAGTGTGAATTGTGTAACTATTTTTTAAAATTGTGTAACCCAACCCTTAATAAATGAAGTCACCTTTGATGCATTATTAGCTGGGACAATTAAGCCACAGTTTAAAATCATCATCATCATTATGAAAATAAATAATATAACCCCGATGGCAGCAATGCTATTATTCGTATTATTGGGAAGTTGCACAAACGACCAAGACGCAGATTTAACTGCAGGAACTGATTCAGCCGTTTTAGGTAAAGAAATTTCTTTTGAACAATCAAAAGGCAATGAATTAAAAACAGTTAACCTAGGAGTTGCAGGCGACTTCGTTATTTTATCAAAAACTGGAATTACCAGTGTTTATAAATCATCAATTACAGGAGATATTGGAACAAGCCCAATTACTGGAGCAGCAATGGTAGTAAATTGCACTGAAGTAACAGGTTCTATATTTTCAGTTGATGCTGCAGGTCCAGCTTGTAAAACTACAAGTGCCACTATGTTAACTTCAGCCATTGGTGATATGCAAACTGCCTATACAGATGCTGCCGGAAGATCTAATCCAGATTACTTAAACTTAGGTGCTGGAACAATTGGTGGGAAAACACTTTTACCCGGTCTTTACAAATGGTCAAGTTCTGTGAATATCCCAACAGATATCACAATTTCTGGCAGCCCAACAGACATCTTTATTTTTCAAGTTGCAGGAACACTAAAAATGAGTTCTTCAGTAAGAGTTACTTTAGAAGGCGGTGCACAGGCTAAAAATATTTTCTGGGTAGTGTCAGATGCTGTTACGTTTGGAACAACAAGTCATTTCGAAGGAAACATTTTAGGGCAAACAGGAATCAATATGCAAACAGGCGCAACCATGAATGGAAGAATGTTGGCCCAAACAGCAGTAACCCTACAAATGAATACGGTTAACAAACCAGAATAAATTTAAAAATAAATTTAAAAATAATCACCCACCTAAAAAGGCTGTCTGAAAAGACGGCCTTTTTTTGTGCCTATCTCAATTTTTCAAAAAAAAAAATTTATGGATACCTGCAAAAGATCCTTTTGCATAAGAAGGCTAAACTTGTTTCTGATAATCCAAAAAATTAGCAAGGCACCCTCATCAAACAACTAAATTACTATTCATTTTTTAATTGTCAATTCCCCTTTCGGGAGTTAGGGGGCTTTTCAATGTGTGAATCATGTAACTTCCACAAATAGTTATGTAACCCTATCCAAAATAGAGGAACTTACCTTTGCATTGTGAATTTTTTAACTTCAAAAAAGACCAATGTTTAAATTATCACCAATAGTAAAAAATAAATTTAAAAAATGCTTATTTACTGGTAGGGGATTTGCCAAATTGTTTGTTATATGTTATGTATGGTAGTTATTTATAAATAAATGGATTATAAACAATTAAATACATTTTTAA
>PHDR01000323.1 GCA_002841035.1 Bacteroidetes bacterium HGW-Bacteroidetes-12
CTTTTAATTCAACACTTCCTCTTAATCAAACAACAAAAATTGATTTATATGCAGATGATGAACATCAAATTTTCTTAACAAAAAAAAGTTGGGGAGCTTTTTATATAATTTCTTCTAAAGCAACATGGAGAAATAAAAATGCTTCAAAAACAGCATTAATTGGTGCAAATTTGAATGCAGGAGAAAAAACAGCCATTTATTTAGTTGAGCAAAATAAACCATTATCCTTAACAGGAAATACTAAAATTACGGGAGATTGTTATTTGCCAGAATCAGGTGTTAAAAGAGCTTACATAGAAGGAAAAAGTTTTATTGGCCAACATTTAATAAACGGAACAAAAAAAAACAGTAATAAAAGTTTGCCTCCAATTAACAAAGAATTAATAGAAGAAAATTATACAAAATTTTATACTAATAACAATGATAGTAGTATAAATTTTGATGCCGTTACAGAATATGATTCTATATCTAATACTTTTGATAAAAAAACATTGGTTATTTATTCTCCTTTTACTATCTCGTTAGCGAATAAATATATAGAAGGAAATATTATAATACGTTCAGATAAAAATATTATAATAGAAGCGTCCTCCATTATCAATAATATTATCTGTTATGCTAAAGGAATAATTATAGAAAAAAACAGCACAATAACTGCTCAGTTTTTTGCACAAGATTCTATAATTGTAGAAGAAAACTGTACACTAAGTTACCCTTCCGTTTTGGCGGTATTAGGAAAAGGAAATTCAACCACACAACGAAAAATAACTATTGGTGAAAAAGTAACTTTAAAAGGATCTGTTTTTTTATACAATGAAAACTACGACAGAAAAAATCAAGCGTTGGTAACTGTTGGCAACAACAGTAAAATTACAGGACAAATTTATGCTTCCGAAATGCTCGAATTAAGAGGAGAAGTTACAGGAGGTGTTTTTTGCAACAATTTTCTATTAAAAACACCTTCATCCGTATATCAAAATCATTTGATGGATGTGGTAATAGACAGAATAGCATTGTCAGAACATTTTGTAGGGGTAGCATTAACAGAAACCATTCAGCAACATCAAATAATTAAATGGTTAAACTAAAAAAATTACAAGCATTTACCATATTAGAATCTATGGTAGCCATGGTTATTGTGATGATTGCTTTTGGGTTGACATCAGTTACATTAATCAATATTGCTTCATCTGGAATTACCAAAGAAAAACAACAAGCAGCAGCACTTGCAAAACTCATCAGAAACGAAACATTGCAAGAAAGCAGGTATTTAGATGAAACCATCACTTTTGAAAACATGACTATCGAAAAAATGATAGTAGCACATCCCTTATCTCGTGATTTAAAAATATTACAAATTGAAGCCTATAAAGACAAAGAAAAATTATTTGAAAGCAAAGAAATAATATTAATGGATGATGCTAAAAAATAACATTTCACTTCCCCTCTTGAGACGCTGTACTGAGCATGGTCGAAGTAGGGTTAAGGGGTGTGTAAATAGAAAATTTATGACTTTTATAATAAACAAGAGAAAAGACTTTTTGCGTCTTAGCGACTTTGCGAGAAAACTAATCTGCGATAATCAGCGTTATCTGCGGGAAACAAAAAACAAATGAAGATTAAAGCTTTTTCATTTTTAGAAATTATGGTTGCCATTGTTATCTCCGGAGTAGTAATGAGCACCGCTTATTCTGTTTACATTTTTGTCAACCAGCAGTATATTAAACTCAACACTATAAAAGCAGATGTCAGAGATTATTTTGAGTTTTCATCTACCATTAGCCGTGATTTTGAATTAGCCCATAAAGTGATAAAAGCCAACGATTATGCTATTGTGATACAGCAAACAGAAAGAAATATCCACTATGAGTTTGATAATGCTTATGTGTTGAGAACCATTCATTTTCAAACCGATACTTTTTTCTTTTCAGCAACAGATATATTAATCAATACCATAGCTGAATTTAAAGAAGAACAAGTGGTTGATTTTGTAAAAATGAAGGTAAAAGACAACGAATTTTCTTTTTACAAAAACTACGGAGC
Source organism: Bacteroidetes bacterium HGW-Bacteroidetes-12 (assembly GCA_002841035.1). Classification (GTDB taxonomy): domain Bacteria; phylum Bacteroidota; class Bacteroidia; order Flavobacteriales_E; family Vicingaceae; genus BRH-c54. The sequence goes on from PHDR01000323.1 coordinate 2,044, forward strand.
AATCGCTAAAATTGAAGAATAAGTATGGCAATTAAAGTATCCCATATCAACACAACAGTTCCAGCTGCAACCAAAGAAAAGCAGCAGAAAAGTAGCATATTACAATTGCTTAATCAAGATTTAAGCTTTAGCAAAAGTTATCCCGATAAAAAGAAAGAACAGTTTTACTCAGAAATCAGCTTGTTGTTATCGGCAGGCACAGACATAAAAACTGCGTTAGAATTGATTGTGGAAGAAACTGAAAAAGATAAAGATAAAAAGCTGTTGGAAAGTATCAAAAATGACATTATTAATGGGGCAAGTTTTTCGGAGGCACTTCAACGCACAGGAAAATTTACTGAATACGAATACTACTCACTTAAAGTTGGAGAGGAAAGCTCTCGGGTAGATATAGTATTAACAGATTTAGCTACCTTTTTCAAACGAAAAATAGATCAAAAAAGGAAACTATCAGGAGCTTTGTCTTATCCCATTGTGCTACTGATAACAGCTTTTGGAATGGTGGTATTTTTATTAAAATTTTTAGTTCCCATGTTTCAAGATATTTTTAAAAGTTTTAACAAAGAACTTCCAGCAATTACGCAACTTGTAATTGATATTTCGGAAGCAGTTAGCAGTTATTTTTTGTTGATTCTATTTTTAATACTAGGAATAATTGTTTTTGTAATGCTCAATAAAAAGAAAGATTGGTTTAGAAAAATTACATCTGCCCTTATTTTAAAAATTCCAGTGGTGGGAGATATGGCTCAAAAAATCTATTTAACCCGCTTTTGTCATTCGATGAACCTTTTAATAAGTGCCAGAAATCCTTTATTAAATTCCATTCAGTTGGTTAAAAAGATGATAGATTATTACCCCTTGCAACAAGCCTTTGAAAAAGTGGAAGAAGATTTGATGCACGGAAAATCACTCAATGAAAGCATGCGGGCCATGTCTATTTTTCCAAAAAAAATGATAGCCCTGATAAAAGTAGCCGAAGAAGTGAACAAGCTCGATGCTATTTTTAAAAACTTAAAACCTGGTTATCTACATATAAGCTTGTGAATTTATTAAAGAACAGGCTCTGTTTGTGAAGAACCCTGTGCCAAGAGCA
>PHDR01000324.1 GCA_002841035.1 Bacteroidetes bacterium HGW-Bacteroidetes-12
ATTTCATGAATAGTTTCAATCGGCACATTAAATGCGGTTTGAATAGTTGGTCGCTCTGATGTTACAACAACAACTTCATCATCTTGATAAAAAAATGTTGGTCTTATTCCTGATGGGTCTCTTAATACAAAAGCATCTCCATGACCAATTAAGCCAGCCATTGCATAGCCTCCATCCCAATCAGCAGATGAATTTCGAAGTATTTTCTGAATATTTAAATCTTTAGCAATTAGCTCTGAAATTTCTACTCTTGAATAACCTAAAGCCTTATATTTATCAAAAATTTCTTGATTCTCAACATCTAAAAAATGACCTATTTTTTCAAGAACTGTTACCGTATCAGATTTTTCTTTAGGATGTTGACCAATATCAACTAAAATATCAAATAATTCATCAACATTAGTTAAATTGAAGTTCCCCGCAACAACCAAATTTTTTGTCATCCAATTGTTCTGTCTTAAAAAAGGATGGCAGTTTTCTATTGAATTTCCTCCGAAAGTTCCATAGCGAAGATGTCCTAAAAATAATTCTCCTGTAAATGCTACATTTTTTTTTAGCCATTCAACATCTTTTATTTTATCGGGATGTTTTTGATACGCTTTTCTGAATTTATTGTTTATTTTATCAAAAATATCTTTTATAGGTTGACTATTATTTGAACGATATCTACTGATATATCTATCACCTGGCTCAACATCAAATTTAATATTTACTATTCCTGCTCCATCTTGCCCACGATTATGTTGTTTTTCCATCAATAAATACATCTTGTTTAATGCATACATTGCTGTTCCGTATTTTTTGATATAAAAATCTAACGGTTTAAGCAATCGAATCATTGCTATTCCACACTCGTGTTTAATCGGATCGCTCATGTTTACTGTAAACTTTTTAGAAAGACAAATTTATTAAGAATAAAAGGAATAAGCCGATATCTTACAAAAAAGTTAAAAACAAATCTTTTAACTATTGGTATTCATAATTTTGTTTGCCAATTCTTTCAAGTCTTTAGCAGGGAAACTTAGTTTCGGTTTAGAAAAATTTATATCCTCTACACTATTTAACGGCACTAAGTGAATATGGGTGTGAGGAACTTCTAATCCAATAACAGCAACACCTATCCTTTTGCATTCAACAACTTTTTCTATTTTTTTCGCTACCTCTTTTGCAAATAACCACAATTGTTGATATGAATTATCTTCTATATCAAAAATATAATCTATTTGAATTTTAGGAACAACTAGTACATGTCCATAACAAATGGGTGAAATATCCAAAAAGGCTATATTAAACTCGTTTTCAGCTACCTTGTAACATGGGATTTCTCCATTAATTATTTTAGTAAAGATGGATGTCATTATCTAGATATCTCTACTATTTCAAATTTAACTTTACCTGATGGTATAGTAATATCAACAACGTCTCCAACAGATTTTCCCAACAGACCTTCTCCGATAGGAGAACTAACAGATATTCGCTTTTCTTTTAAATTAGCTTCTTTTTCTGAAACCAATGTGTATTCCATTACCATATTATTGGTTAAGTTTTTAATTTTTACTTTTGAAAGAATTAACGCTTTAGATGTATCTAATTGCGATTCATCAATAATTCTTGCATTAGCAACAATAGTTTCCAATTTAGATATTTTCAACTCTAATAAACCTTGTGCTTCTTTAGCTGCGTCATATTCAGCATTTTCAGATAAATCACCCTTTTCACGAGCTTCAGCAATTTGCATTGATATTATAGATCGCTCAATACTTTTAAGTTGATGCAACTCTTCATTTAATTTTTCTAATCCTTCTTTGGTATAATAACTTACTTGTGTCATAACTATATTTATAAGCGAAAAGAGAACCCTAACTAGAGCTCTCTTTTAAATTAGTACTATTTTTTAAATTCTCTATAGGTCTATTCTAACTCCTATACTATGTGTTCCACTAAAATTTTCTGTCATTTGATAAGCGTAATGGAATCCAAATGTTGTTCCTTTTTTTCCTAAAGGAGCAAGAACAGAAGCTCCAAAAGCAGGTCCTTTATGAGCAGCTGCTCTTTTTTCTGAGTCAAACCAAGTATCAGATTCGAGTGTATAACCACCTCTAATCATAAACATTTCTCTAAATGCATATTCCAAACCTAGCTTATATTCATCATTTGTAAATGAATTAGCTGTAAAATTTCCTGCTAAAGTAATTCTATGCATGGATTTAATTTCTTTAGAAACAGAATCAATAGATGGAGCAATATAAAAATCATAAGAAGCACCAATATTTAACAATGAAGGCAACTGAAAATCGGCAACTCTATGGTTTTTTGTCGCTGTAAATGGAGATCCATTTGAATTGTCCTCTGTAAGAAAAGCTAATCCATCACCAGATGCTCGCATGGTTGGTCCTACATTTTTTAATGAAATTCCAAACTTAATTTTATCATTTTCTCCCGTTTGATAACGAATACCAGCATCAAAAGCAAAACCTCTACTGGAAACATTCGATATTGATTCACTGATAATTTTAACAGACAACCCTCCTGAAATACTATTTGAAAACGCCTGTGCATAACCAAAATCTAAATTTAAATAACTTGGGGAAAAAGTTCCTATTCCACCTTCTGGATTATCAACAGTTGTTACATCGATATCTCCAAAATTTATAGACATTACTCCTACACCTATAACACCTGTTTCACTAACTCTTTGTGAAAATCCGAATGAATTAATGTTAATATCACTACCAGATAAATAGTTTTTATAGGTAAACATTAATTCCGTTTTACGAGTAAAAGCCATACCTGCTATATTTAAGCTCATTGCTTCTAATCCAATAACTGAAGCAGTGTTTGCTCCACCAAAGCCAACACTTCTAGCCCATGGATTAATGAGCAGCTGAGAAGCACCTGCCTCGCCTGCTCTATCATTATTACCTGCAAATCCAGTTGCAGATGTTAGAAAAACAGCCATCACAAGTGCGATTGATAATTTAGAATTTCTCATATTTATTATTAAATTATTATTAAATTTAAATTAGTTGTTTCTTTCTTAAAATCCGTTCAAATCGGTAGGTTTAATAACACCGAACCATTTTAGTGTACGCTCACCTATATCAGGAACATTGATGTGCATCAAATAA
>PHDR01000325.1 GCA_002841035.1 Bacteroidetes bacterium HGW-Bacteroidetes-12
TCCACCGAAGAAGAAAGAAAAGCATTTTTAAAAAAAGCACATTACAACACATTTTTACTCCAATCGGAACAAGTAATTATAGATTTTTTAACTGATAGTGGTACCTCTGCAATGAGTGCCGAACAGTGGGCAGGAATTATGCGTGGAGATGAATCTTATGCTGGTTCAAAATCTTGGGAAAGAATGGAATGTTCTGTAAAACACCTTACGGGAATGGAGTTTATTCTTCCTACCCACCAAGGCAGAGCTGCCGAGAGAATTATTTACGGATACTTAGGAGGAAAAGGTAAAACATTTATAAGCAATACACATTTTGATACTACCCGAGCAAACATAGAATTTTCGGGTGCTGAGGCAATAGATATTGTAATTGATGAAGCTCATGATCCAGCATTAATTCATCCTTTTAAAGGAAACATGAATACCAAAAAATTAGAAAAACTAATTGTAGAAAAAGGTGCTGAAAACATTGGAGCAGTTATTTTAACAGTTACCAATAATAGTGGTGGCGGACAACCTGTAAGCATGAAAAACACAAAAGAGGTTAGTGCGATTTGTAAAAAACACAAGGTAATGTTGTTATTAGATTGTTGTAGAGTGGCAGAAAATTCTTATTTCATTAAACACAGAGAAGAAGGTTTTGAAAATCACACTTACGAGCAAATTGCTCAAGAAATGTTTGCTTTAACCGATGGAGCAGCCATGAGTGCTAAAAAAGATGCCCTTATTAATATGGGAGGTTTTTTAGCATTAAAAGATAGTGTAATTGCCGAGGCATGCACCAACTTATTAATCATTACTGAAGGTTTTTCTACCTATGGAGGGCTTTCTGGTAGAGACATGGAGGCATTAGCAATTGGTTTAAAAGAAGTATTTGAGCCTGCTTATTTGGAATACAGAATTAAAAGTACTGCCTACTTGGGCGAACATTTACACAAAATGGGTGTCCCTGTAATGATGCCTATTGGCGGACATGCAGTATATATTGATGCAAAAAAACTATATGACCACATTCCTGTTAATCAATATCCCGGACAAGCATTAGCTTGCGAGCTTTACTTAAAAGCTGGAATTAGAACAGTAGAAATAGGTTCTGTAATGTTTGGAAAATATGATGAAAATGGAAAACTCATTCCTGCACCAATGGAGTTAGTTCGTTTGGCTATCCCAAGAAGAGTTTACACTCAAAGCCACATTGAATATGTAATTGAAACTTTTGAAGAAATACTCAAAAACAAAAACCAAGTTAAAGGGTATGAAATTAAAAAAGAAACGCTATTACTAAGACACTTTACTGCTCATTTTGAACCTACAAAATAGCTTACCAAACCTAACAGGTTTTTGAAACCTGTTAGGTTTAATTAGCTTCACTTAACTTCTTATCCATAATAATAACATAAACATGGTCATTTTTTATGTTATTAATATCCACCCAAAAATTCATTATTTTTTGTTGTTGCATTTTTATTAACTCAAGGTGATTTTCATTATGATGAGTGAAAATATAAAAACTTTTATCGCCAACATAACTTAATACCGTTTCAATAATTTGCATATTAGTTTCCTTTATTTCGCTTCTTTTTTGGTTAAATTCAGCAATAGAAATTTTATATTTATCTTCAAAAATGGTTGTTAAAACAGAATTACCTTTAAAAAAGGCATCCATATTTTCTACGTCCCAAATTTCAAAATTTTCATAGAGGCGACACATTTCGGCAAAATCTTCAACTAACATTTAATGGAATTTTTAGAATGATTTTCAATTTGTTTTATTAATGAACTGATGTATTGAATTAATTCTAGTGAAAGGTTGTTATTTTCTTTTAAAAACACTTTAAAGTCATCAATTAACACTTGATGAAGTAAGGTTTTTTCATTTGCAATAGCAGAATAGCCACTTTCGGAATTGTTAAATATAAAGTCAATACCAACCAAATCGCCATCATTTTGGTGTACAATTTCTACACTGTTAGTTAATCCTTTTTTAATAAGTGAGACATCGCCTTGTTCGATTAAATAAATATAATCTTGATTTTTACCTTCTTTAAATAAAAAATCACCCTGTTTGTATATGGAAATACGTTTCGAGATATTCTTTACTTTGTCAACTAATTCTTTAGATAAACGAGTTATATGTGATTTTTCATTATTCAAAATACTTATTTTAATATAATCAAAATTGATTGATTTACAGGTTACTAAAAATGACTTACGTCATAAAACAAAATGATATTTCTTAGGTTTGTTGGAATTAATCAAAGACATTAGCTATTCTTAGCAATTTTTTTATGTCAAGTAATTTAATGTCTTTACCCTTCAATTCGATAAGTTTTTCTTTATCAAAATCAGATAAAATACGAATAGATGTTTCTGTTGTTGTTCCTGCAATATTAGCTATTTCCCTCCTAGTTAAAGCAGAGTCAATTGTTATTCCATCTGCTTTAAAGCCATAAGCTTCGTTCAGTAAAAGCAAAGCTTCGGCCATTCTCTCTCGCACATGTTTTTGAGCCATGTGTGTGATTTTTTCTTCGGCACGTTTTAAATCATCAGACAAAATATTCATCATCGAAAAAGCAAAACAATTGTTTGTTTTAATCAATTCGGTAATAAAATTTTTAGAAATGAAACAAACATCAGTATCTTCAATAGCTGTAGCTGAAGCATAATAAACATCATTATTAAAAATAGAACGATATCCTACAATGTTAGAGGCTTTCGCCAATCGAACAATTTGATCTTTACCTTCATCGCCCATTTTATGAATTTTAACCTTCCCTTTATAAATACAATAAATTCCGTGTGGTTGATTTCCTTCACTAAAAATAACTTGTCCTTTTTTGAATGAAATATTTCTTTTGTATTCAGATATATTTTCTATTTCATTTATATCTAAACTACAAAAGATAGAAACTCCTTCTTTTTTGTGCTCACAATTCGTACAAGACGGTATATTAATCTTTGTGTAAGTCATAATTTTATCTTATTTCCTCAAAATTCATAAAAAAATCTGTCGAAAAAAATGACATAAGTGTCTAGTTTCACTACGTTGTTGTTCAAAACTCTCTCTTCTTTATGAAGCGTAGCGAAATAAAGAAGAGAGAGTTTTAGGTTAAATGACCGCTTGCTT
>PHDR01000326.1 GCA_002841035.1 Bacteroidetes bacterium HGW-Bacteroidetes-12
ACTGGCGAAGATGCTAATGGTTGTAAAAAAACCGACACACTTTCTGTGTTAATTAGTATAAGTCCAAATTCAGTAATGAGTAATTCAAGTGCTAATGATACGTTGTATCTTAACTTGCCCAATGGTGGTGATATTCAGTTTTTTTCTGTCGGAACTACAAATGCACTATCTTTTAGTTGGACATTTGGAGACGGTGGAGTGTCCTCACAACCAAATCCAATTTATACTTACACAACACCAGGTTATTTTCAAGTTAACTTAATAACTACAAATGGAAACTGTAATGATACTGCAACGTCTTACATAATGGTATTTTTAACAAATGGCATTAATGAAGACATTTATTCTCAGTTAGAAAAAGAAATTGTTCTTTATCCAAATCCAGCCAATAATTATTTTACAATTAACTCAAATGTCTCTATCAACGAAACAATTCAATTTATGATTGTTGATTTACTTGGAAATAGATTGGTAACAGAAATGGGTTCTTATAATCAGTTCGTAAACCAAAAAATAAACATAGACTTTCTTTCAAACGGAATTTACTTTGTTCAATTAAGTATAGGAAATAATATGGTTACAAAGAAGTTGTCAGTAACACATTAGCTTAAAATTATTAAGCTAACAAAAATAAGTAATCCTTAATTCTTCAACCATGAAACATTCTTTTTATCTTTTATTAATACTTTCTTTATTCTATTTTTCTTGTAGCTCTGATACAGAAAAAGCAACAAGTGATACTCTAAAACAAATAGAAAGTAGTTCTGATAAAAAAACAGAAGCTTTTGAAACATTAGGAAAAAATCCTTGTAACTTGATTTCTGCAGAACTTGTAATAAAATATTTTGACGTTAGTGAAAGCGAATTAGAAAAAGATGAACGTGTAAATAGTGAGAAACTAAGTTGGTTAGACTATTGTACTTATCGTTGGAAAAAACCTAATTATGATGAAATTAAAAAGCGAAATACGGATTTAATGATAGCGAATACAAAAAAAATGATGGCTAATAAAAGTAAAGAAGTCGAATCAGCTATGAAAATAGCTACAACTATGGAAAAAGCAGAGTTTAGTTTAGGGATAACTAATATTAGATTACATAAAACTGACGAAAAAGCATTAAAATCATTTAAGCAATCGCATACAGTTCCTTCAGATGCTGATATGCTAAAATTAGATGAAGAGATTGAAAAACAAGCAGCAGATAAAAAAATATCAAATGAAGATGCAGATAAGGGAAAAAAACTAGCAGGAGGAATTCAACATAGTCTTAAATTTCAAACTGTTGAAGGAATTGGAACAACTGCCTCTTGGGATTTTCTTGCTGGCAGGTTAGATGTGCTTTATGGAACAATTCAGTTTGGAGTTATTATACATACAGGAGAAGGTCTTGATAAAGATATTGAAAAAGCAAAACGAATAGCTGATGAAATAATTTCAAAAATTTAGTATATTTTAGTTACTATTCAGCCACTCATTTTTCTTCTTTTTGCCACAGATTACATAAATTTACGCAGATTGATAACTGCCTTTGGCAGTTATTTTGGTGAAAATTCAAACACCACGGTGGTACTATCAACCCCTTTATTTATAATAAACTTGATGAATCTGCGTAAATTTGTGTAATCTGTGGCAATACGAGTGGCTGAATAATTACATATTTTATTTATTTTGAAATAACCAAGCGTATCATATTTTTTTCTTGCATTGTGATTAGAAAAATCTACCCAAAATAAAAACGGAAAGAACATCGGAAAATAAAAAAATCGAATTAATAGAACCCAGCTATACCTTTATAAAAAAATACGTGTTTAGTATTGTAAACCAAAAAGTGTTTAATCAATTCATTTCATGCGTCATCGTTTTCGGTCAATGATTAGTTTTCTAGATGTTAACAGGTTACCTGTTTTAATATTTACAAAGTAAATACCTTGATCAAATTCGTTTACATCAATTTGTTCTGAAAAGAATTTATCTTGTAGAATGAATATTTTACTCATCACTTGTTGACCAATGCTATTGTACATTTCGATACTAATTTCATTTCCTTTTTCACCTTCTAATTGTATGGTAAATTCATTGTTAGCAGGATTTGGGTAGAGAGAAATACCATTTGTGCTGTTAACACAATTAACCACTTCAATATGAAAATATTCAAAATTTCCATTAAAATCGGTTTGTTTAAGGCGGTAATAGGAAATCCCATCTAGTGCATTCATATCTCTAAAAAAATAAGAATTAATATTATTACTGTTTCCAGCACCTTTAATGGTAGCAACTACTTCAAAATTTATTGCGTCTGAGCTTCTTTCAATGGTATAAAAATCATTGTTTATTTCGGAAGCCGAAAGCCATTTTAAATCAACAGCACCATTTGTAGGAGCACAAGTTGCATTGAATGATATTAATTCTATTGGCAGAGGAGGATTTACAGCCCCTATAATTGTAATATCAAAATCACAATCACTTCCAGCAAAACCATCAACAGCAATGTAGTAGGTTGTATTTGGAGGTAAGATTACTGGTCCAAATTGAAAATTTGCTGTGTTATTGGTTGCTGAACAGAAAATTTCTGAATAAGTAAGCGGGTCGCAACTCACTGTGGCTTGAACAATAGACACTTGTATTCCATTGTTAGATGGTGAACACACTTGGTTGGAGAAAATAACAGTTACACTATCTCCAGTGCTATTAGTAGTAAATTGATACCACACCGTGTTTTCGAGTGTTATACCTCCGCATCCAATAAAAGCAGGATCTGTGCCTAAATTAACCGTTCCATTGCTTGTTTGCGAAGCGGTAGTTGTTCCTAAACCTAAATCTATGGCGTTGCTGCAATGGTCGTTGCAATTGGGCCAATTTACAGCAAAACCATAAGCCGTGTCATTCTGAAAAATTTGGTCGTTAAACGTGTTTGGAAAAGTTACCCAAGCCTTTACTATACTATTGTTATTAGGAACAGTAGTGTTTTGTAATGTTAGTGTTTCAGAAGTTCCACCGCCAATGTTTAGGCCAGTAAAAGGAACGGTTACAGGAGCACCGCCATCAATAGTATAAGTAATGTTTAAACTATTAATAGTTGGCGTTGCTGTGCAAGGTAAGGCTT
>PHDR01000327.1 GCA_002841035.1 Bacteroidetes bacterium HGW-Bacteroidetes-12
TTTATCATAAATCATGTAATCCACTATAAAAAACAGTAAATCTCCATTTTGATCTTGCATCGCATGGTGAGTATAATCTGCTGGTTGTCCATTATAATTAGGATAGCCTGTTGCTGGATTTGTACTTCCCAATGGTTGTGTGGGCAACGGCTGGATTACATTTGGGATTACATCTAAATAATTAGGAGGTAAACTCAATATTGCATTTTGAGCTTGTAGCCCAATCATTGAAAATAGAAAACTTATAGCAAATAGCCATAAGCTTTTGTTGATGTTGAAAGTTGTTTTTTTATTTTTCATAATATATAGGTTTTGGTAAATAATTTATTTTTTTACAAATGTATAGGTTCAATTAGCTTATTTTATTATTTTTAAAACAAATATATAAACGGTAGGTTCTAGTATATAAATGGTCGGTTTTTTCCATTAAACGGTCAATTTTTAGGGGGATAAATGCTCTTTTTTCACATTACATTATTTTTTTTATGTATATTTTTGTTGAAAATTAATAGGTTAAATTTGATTATTAATACAAATTAAATTAATTTTTAACCAAAAAAAACTATATTTTAAGTAAAATATTTAACTTTGAGTAAAAAAATAACTTATGGAAATAGGAAAAAACATTAAACAAATAAGAGAACTCAAAAATTTAACTCAGTCATATATTGCTGAAAAATTAGACATGAGTATTGGTGGTTATAGTAAAATAGAATCTGGTCAGACAGATGTGACTTTTTCTAGAATTAAGCAAATTGCAGAGATTTTAGAAACAGATTTAAGTACAATATTAAATTTTGACCCAAAAAATATTTTTAACCAATGTCATAATACTAATTCCATTATAACGGGTAGTGTTGGGACGCAGAATAATCACGGAAATATTCTTGATATATTATCTAATATACAAGAAGAAATTATTTCTGTAAAACGTGCTTTTCAAGACGAAAAAGTAAAATAAAATTATGTTATATAAATGGCTATTAATTATAATTTGTTTTTTTACCTCTTTTAATTCGTTTAGTCAACTTGTTTTTCATCAAGAAACTTTTAGAGGAGGTGCAACGGGTGCTGGTTTTTCAACAGCTTTAGGTAGTGGAAGTGGTAGCTTTAATATTTATATAGAACCAGGTAGTACTATAAAAAAAGCTTGGTTGTTTGCTCAAAGAATTGGCACATCAGACCCTGTAAGTATTATTATTAATGGTAATGGATATAATTTTAATTCCCAAAATCAAGTTACCACTAATTATTTTGCTATATCAGGTATGAGTGCTGTACATGCAATAGATGTTACTAATTATATTAATCCTACCGTAACAACCTATAATGTAACAATCCCTCCTCAAATAAATACTCAGCCTAATTCTAAATATAGAGCTGTTTATTTATGGGTTCAGTATGAAAATCCTACATTATCTTTAACTAATAGTGTTATATTACTCAATCAATTTGATTTAAACAATATGACTATAAATTATCAAGCTAAAAACTTAACTCCTATAAACACAAATTTCCCTGTTGGATTTGCAACTTACACAGATAATTTAGGAGATACATCACTACCTGATGGTTCATATATATATATATATAACAACTTATTAGGTTTGTTAGGAGGTGCAGATAATGTTAACAGCTCATGGGGTTGGGGTGGAGTAAAAGGACATTTTTATTACCAAAACAATATATTGTTTGGCTTAGATGATGATGCGCCTGATAGTTTAATGAGTGGAACAGATGGCTTAGCAGATATATCTTCTTATTTATCCAATAATGATACTACTTTTGATTTTAGGTTAAGTTGGCAAAATCAAGTTGTTAATGATGCAGCTAATTATTATGGTGGTTTTTTCCTCACCTACACGACCCCCTGCGATACCTTTACCACCACAGCAACAGCAACACAAGATACTATTTGCAAAGGAGAAGCCGTACAACTCAATGCCACAGGAGGGGCAACGTATAGTTGGTACAGCCCATTTAGTACCTTTAATGATAGCACCTTGGCAAACCCCATGGCAAGCCCAAGCCAAACCACTACCTACATTGTAACCATAAAAAATGATAGCGGTTGTGTAAAAACAGAACACGTTAAAATTTGGGTACGTCCAGCCCCTGAGCCAGATACTATTGTTATTACCCCACAAACGTGTGGCAACCAAAATGGCAGCATAGCTGTTGGCAACATTCCACAAGGCACACCACCGTTTACTTATACCCTCACCAACTTGCAAACACTCACCACTCAAAACTCATCACTCAATATTTTTAACCAACTTTCATCTTTTAACTATCAACTTTTAATTCAAGATGCCAACGGCTGCACTTGGCAAAGCGATACGCTTTTTGTGCCGCAAATTAACAACGTAACCGCTAGTTTTAACTCTGTGCCACAAGCCCCTTTTAGCAACCCTACACAACCGCTAGGCAAAGCCCCTATGGAAGTGAGTTTTGTTAATACAAGTACAGGAGCAAATACTTATTTGTGGACAATTAGTGAGATTGCTTCGTACCTCGCAATGACGGGACCGAAAGATACCCTTATTCAAAACTCAACATTTAACACTCAACACTTCTTTACTGAAGGTGGAACTTTTGAAGTGTGTTTAATTGCCTACAATCCCTCGACAGGCTCGGGACAGGCTATCAACCCACAATGTGCTGATACGGTCTGTAAAACCATTTTTATAGACAACAACGAAAACGTGAGTGTTTTTATTCCCAATGTATTTACACCCAATGCAGATGGAGATAATGATAATTTTGTTATCCAAATTACTGGAGCAGAATTGTTAGAAAGTTTGGAAGTAGAAGTGTTTAACCGATGGGGGCAAAAAGTTTCAAGTTCCGAGTTTGATGTTCAAGGTTTGGCAAGTGCGATGGATAGCTCCCCTTTAGGGTTGGGGGCTTTTACCTTATGGAACGGAACAACCACCGCAGGCAAAAAAGCCTCAGAAGGCACTTATTTTTATGTGCTAACTTATACCACCAAAGCAGGAGAAACAGTAACCGAAAAGGGAACGATAAGTTTGTTGAGGTAAAAGCCCATTCACAACGGCATTGCGAAGCCAGTCTTATTCGTCATTGCGAGGTTTAGCAGG
>PHDR01000328.1 GCA_002841035.1 Bacteroidetes bacterium HGW-Bacteroidetes-12
GTAGTTTATGCTGAAAAGATAATTGATTTATCTCTTCCTACGGTTTTAGTTTATGGTCATTATGACGTAATGCCTATTGACCCAATTGATTTGTGGGACACGAAACCTTTTGAACCTGTTGTTAAAGACGGTAAAATATGGGCTAGAGGTGCTGACGATGATAAAGGTCAGGCATTTATGCATATTGCAGCATTTGAAGCTATGGTTAAAACAAATTCATTGCCTTGTAATGTTAAATTTATGATTGAAGGAGAGGAAGAAATTGGGTCTCCTAGCTTACCTGCTTTTTGTGAGGAAAACAAGGAAATGCTTAAAGCAGATATTATTCTTGTATCTGATACAGGTATTATAGCCCAAGATATCCCTTCAATAACAACAGGACTAAGAGGTTTGGCATATTGGGAAGTAGAAATCACAGGTCCTAATCGTGATTTACATTCTGGTTTGTTTGGTGGAGCTGTTGCTAATCCTATAAATGTATTATGTAATATGATTGCACAAATGACTGATGAAAATAATAAAATTAAAATCCCCGGTTTTTATGATGATGTTTTAGAAGTATCGGCAGAAGAAAGAGAATTAATGACTAAAGCTCCTTTTAATAAAGAGGAATATAAAAAAGCAATTGACGTAAAATCTCTTAGTGGAGAAACTGGATTTTCAACTAATGAAAGAACAGGCATCAGACCATCTTTTGATGTTTGTGGTATTTGGGGCGGATATACAGGCGAAGGAGCAAAAACTGTTTTACCATCTAAAGCTTATGCAAAAATATCAACTCGATTAGTTCCTAATCAAAATCATAAGAAAATTGCCGATTTGTTTGAAGATTATTTTAAAAGTATTGCTCCAGATACTGTAAAGTAAAAGTAACTTCACTACACGGTGGTCAAGGATATGTTTGCCCTATTGATATTCCTGCGTATAAAGCAGCTGAGAAAGCATACACAAAAACTTTTGGCAAACAGCCTGTACCTGTTAGAAGTGGAGGAAGTATTCCTATTATTTCAACATTTGAACAAATATTAGATACGAAGTCTATCCTAATGGGATTTGGATTAGAGTCTGACGCTATTCATTCACCTAATGAAAATTATCCATTATTTAATTTCTATAAAGGAATTGAAACAATACCGTATTTTTACAAATATTTTGTAGAGATAATGTAAATTGGTAATGGTTAGAACCAATGTAGAAAAATAGTATGCGGAGAATAATTGCTCTATTTTCATTAAATATGCGGAGAATAATTTGCATATTTGTTGCATAATAAAAAAAACAAAATGGCAAAATATATTTATCAATATAATAATTGGCCTCATTTTACTTGGAATGAGCAAGAAATACAAGTAATATTAGGGAAAGTTCGTCATTTACAAGGAAAACTTTTGGGACAAATGAATGCCTTAGGATTTTCTTTAAAGGAGGAGGCTGTATTTTCTACATTAACACTTGATGTGTTGAAATCTTCTGAAATAGAAGGAAAAAAACTTAACTATGAGCAGGTACGTTCATCTATTGCAAGAAGATTAGGAATAGATTATGCCGGCATGATACATTCAGATAGAGATGTAGAAGGCGTTGTAGAAATGATGCTTGATGCAACACAAAATTACAATCACCTTCTTGATGAAGAGCGTTTATTTGGTTGGCATGCTGCTTTATTTCCTACAGGTAGAAGTGGGATGCAAAAAATCGAAACAGCTTGTTATCGTCATGGAGAAATGCAAGTTGTTTCAGGACCAATGGGAAAAGAAAAGATACATTATCAAGCTCCTTCTCCAAGTCAAGTAAAAGATGAAATGGATGCATTTTTAGATTGGTTTAATAATGCCACAAAAACAGACATTGTACTTAAAGCTGCCATTGCTCATTTTTGGTTTATTATTATTCATCCTTTTGGTGATGGAAATGGTCGTATAGCCAGAGCACTTTCAGATTTGCTACTTGCCCGTTCAGACGATAGTTCTCAACGATTTTATAGCCTTTCAAGTCAAATTTTGGTCGAACGAAAAGTGTATTATGAGATATTGCAAAAAATTCAATACAGCAAAGGAGACATAACCGATTGGTTAAATTGGTTTCTTAATTGCTTATATCGAGCTTTGGAAGCTACTGATGAAACTATGAAAAAAGCACTTCACAAAGCAGAATTTTGGGATAAGCATAAAGAAAATGTCTTGAATGGTCGCCAACGATTGATGCTTAATAAACTATTAGATGGGTTTGACGGAAAACTAACAAGTTCAAAATGGGCGAAAATTAGTAAGTGTTCACAAGATACTGCAGTAAGGGATATTCAAGATTTAATAGACAAAAAGATTTTATATAAACTGCTAGAAGGAGGACGAAGTACAGGATATGATTTAATAAACAAAATTGATGATAAAATCCAAGCAGATAACAATGTGTAAAAAATCAATAACATTATGAGTAAACATACATTTATAATTTTATTACTTTTATTTATAAGTAAACTTAGCTTTTCACAGCTTAGCGTAAAAGATTCTTCTGTTGCAGCGCCAATGTTTCAGATTTCATATTCTGTTCAACTGCCAGGAGGTGATTTGGCAGATCGTTTTGGGTTTAGTTCGGGAGTTAAATTTAGTTTTATTCATAAAACGCCATCAAATTGGCTTTTCGGAGCGGAGTTTACATATATTTTCGGAAATCAGATTAAAAACAAACATAATATATTATCAAATATTTATACTTCTGATACTACAATTATTGATGGTAATGGATCTTATGCGGAAGTTTATTTTTATGAACGTGGTTATAATATAGGATTTATGGGAGGCAAATTATTCCCTATTTGGGGACCTAATAAAAATTCCGGAATTACTATTATGGCAGGACCTTGTTTTTTGCAACATAAAATAAGAATCGAAAATCCTGAAAATGTTGCATATCAAATAAAAGATGATTATAAAAAAGGTTATGACCAATTAACAAATGGGATAGGAATTAATGAATTTATTGGCTATACATATTTGGGAAATAATAGAATAATAAGTTTTGTGTTTGGGTTTGAATTTACGCAAGTATTTACAAAATGTCGGCGTGATTATGACTTTGTTAC
>PHDR01000329.1 GCA_002841035.1 Bacteroidetes bacterium HGW-Bacteroidetes-12
TGAGATCAGTCATAGTCTTCGTGTTGCTTTTTGTTTTACTCTTTGGCTCATCCTGCTCAGTTAAAAAAGTGCAGGTTGGTAATTATCAGAATATCGACTGTAAAAAAGTAGTTTATAAGGAAGATAAGGATATGCTTTTATTCTGGAATCTGGTGCATGTTAAGAAAACAGAAAAAGGAATAAAGGTTAAAGATTATGAAAAGGTAAGTAGAAGAAGATTTTTCGATAACGTTGTATTCTATGGCACTGCAGGGATTCTCTCATTTTACACAGTTAAAATCTACGTTAAAGAATGTGACCAAATAGAGATTAAAAGAGAGGAAAAAAGGACGGAGTAAGATACCAAGTGCAAATAATCAATTATATTTTTAAAAATAGCTCCAGCTCGACCCAGACATAAACAATGCTCTGGGTCGTTTTTTTTGATTTTTAAAACTTGTTTTAAACTTTTGTTTTTTAAATTATTCACAAAAATTTAAAAATTGGTTATTGAAACCTAAAACTTCATATTTATGTCATTAACTCTTTATATAGCCGTTGGATTCCTATTACTAGGGATACTTATAAAGTTTGGCAAGATGTATTTCCTTATTGCTGGGCTCAACACTATGACCGACGATCAGCGATCTGATTATAATTTACAGAAAATTGGTAACCTGATTTTATCCGTTTGCATAGTTATGTCAGCAATAACTGCCTTAGGGTATTTTGTGGGGATATGGCTTGAAAATGAGTATGTTGAATTTATTTTTCTTACCATCGGAGTTTTATTTGGCCTTGTAGTAATACGGGTGAAAATTAATTCTGAAGGCTATAAAAATTTTGAGGTGTAAAATGATTTATAGATGAATGACACTTTACGTGTTTGTTTAAATTTCCATGAAGGCTTATTAGGGAATAAATGTTTTTAAAAATATTGTTGTACGAAGTGAGACATCTTTAAATTACAAAATTTAAAGATTTACAATATATTTGGAACTATTATACTTCAATGATTCTGCATAAAAACCAGATTAAATGGCCGAAAACTTAATCATAAGAAAAGTAAAAAAAGAGGATAACATCTTGTTAGCCAAAATGATTCGAAAGGTCTTCGATGAGCATAATGCTCCTCAATCGGGAACAGTTTATACCGATCCAACCACCGATAACCTTTACAATCTTTTCCAAACTCCTAAATCAGTTCTGTGGGTAGCAGAAATTGACAAACAGCCCATGGGCTGTTGTGGTGTTTATCCAACACCCGGCCTAAATAGCGATTGTGCTGAGCTTGTTAAGTTTTACTTATCCAATGAAATTCGGGGCAAGGGTATAGGTAAGCAGCTTATGGAGCAATGTATTAATTCGGCAAGGGAAATGGGGTTTAAATACCTGTATATTGAGAGTATGCCCGAGTTTGCCAAGGCGGTTAGTATCTACAAAAAACAAGGATTCAAAACACTCGATGCGCCACTGGGTAACTCTGGCCATTCTGGATGCGATATTTGGATGATAAAGGAGCTGGAGTGAAGTCGGAAGTCGGAAGTTGGAAGTCCGAAGTCCGAAGTCGGAAGTTGGAAGTTGGAAGTTGGAAGTCCCCCGCCTGAATTACGCCCTCCTGAATGACGCAGTCGGGCAGGCAGACGGGCAGGCAGTCGGGCAGGGAAGATGAAAGACTGAAGTATTTATATAGATATTTAAGGGATTTTGATATTAAAATGAATTAAAGTTATTTATATGATAAATTGTAATACCCTGCTAAACATAGTTTTAATAGTTTTATTGGTTCTATTCATTTCTTTCTTTTTGGGTGGTAGGAGTAGGCTGAGTAAGGCCGTGCGAGTGATTAATGAGGTTAATAGTGAACTTATTGAGGTGAAGGATAGCCTACAAAGTGCACAAAAATCAATTGAAGAAGTACTAAGAAAGTTGGAGATAGCAGAGAATGAACTCAATATCTTAAGAACTGAAAGGGAGTTGATTGAACTTGAGGAGAAGCGTCAAAATGCCAAAAACTGGAAGGAACTTCAATATTTGAAAGAGGAGATCAAAATAAAGCAGGAAACCAAGCAAGCACTTATCGATAAAGCAAAGGAGTTTGAGCCATGAAAAAGTTAATTCTGTTAATTGCCTTTTTGTCAATTGCAATTATTTCAATAGGCCAGATTAAATCCAAGGCAATAATCCCCAGTAATTACTGTGTATCCGAACAACGCCCAATGCTTTTTACAAGCGGTGATACAATTGTAATTGAGTGTGATAGCATTTACTTGATGAATGCAAAACGGTACGCTTTTTATAAAAGTGTTCATGAGGCTTTGTTACAAGATGACGACAATGTTTACAGGGAACTTTTGGAGTCATACGAGCTAAGGCTAACTGAACATCAGGATACCTATGAAAGACTTTTTAGCAATTTAAATCTATCCGATAAAATCACAGTAGATTTGATAGGTTCCTCTCAGCAATCCCTTGCTAGTACTCAGAAAAGTATATCGAATTTGCAAGAGAAACTCGATAATTCAATAAAGAATCTTGAGATTGCAAATACAATAATTAAAGACGAGAGAAGAAAAAGCCGAAACCAAAAAATATTAACTGGTGTCGGTGGAGCAGGATTGGGATTTATTTTGGGAGTAATTTTTATGAAGTAAAATCTGGTATTTTCAATTAAATTCCCTCGCCAATATCTGTTTTTAGTATATTCTTTTGCTCTTTCTCAGCATTAAACATATTGGTTTATAAAACGTTTTAATGAGTAATCTTTTCATAAATTCGCCAGAAGTAAAGTCTTTATTATTAAACCATTTACCAAATATTTTGTCGTAATTACTGTTAACTGTAAAAAGCAAAGTAAGGTTTCTAAGTATTGGTAAATTGATCTTCATAAACTTTACCTAAGTCAACAATAACGCTAGGTTATACGGTTTTATTTCAGTTTTTATTACATCATAAAAACCCCTAAAAAATGAAAAAACACATTCTCTTTTTCACATTTATCATTTTGACGCTTCCTGCTTTTGCTCAGGAAAGTGCTCTTTGGTTGCGGTATCCATCTATTTCTCCTGATGGTTCCGAAATAGTTTTCAGCTATAAAGGTG
>PHDR01000330.1 GCA_002841035.1 Bacteroidetes bacterium HGW-Bacteroidetes-12
GCTACTTCTTTATTTGCTCAGCAGCCGATTATTGGTACTGTAAATGGATTTAGCACTAAAAATATCATCTCAGCTTCTGC
Organism: Bacteroidetes bacterium HGW-Bacteroidetes-12; assembly: GCA_002841035.1. Lineage (GTDB taxonomy): Bacteria > Bacteroidota > Bacteroidia > Flavobacteriales_E > Vicingaceae > BRH-c54. The sequence continues at coordinate 81 of PHDR01000330.1, forward strand.
CGGCTTAAATAAAAACGACACTATTCTTATACGAAATATAGGAAATGTAAGTTTAAGGTTTTGTGCTGCAGAAGATAAGGAAGCTAAATGTGAAACAACTGGAATTGTCGTTGAAGCGGCTTCTCAAACAATAGTAACAGTAAGCGAACTCGGAGAAACAGGTGGAGGTATTAATATTAATGTAACAAATAAAAATACCAAAAAAGGACACTACAAAGTAACACCGCAAAAACCACCTATAGACAATTGTAAAAACAAGCCTCAGTTTAGCAATGTAGCTGCTTCATCTACTTCTATATATAAATGTCCTATGGGAGGCAATGTGGGTATTGGTACGAGTAGCCCGCAATACAAATTAGATATTTTCGGAAATGTTAACATTACAGGAGATTCTGTAAACGTATCTTATTCAGATAAAGGACATTTATATGTAAGTGGCAAAGTAGTGGCAAGAACTTACGCAAGTAATAGTTCATTATTGCTTGAAGCACCAGTAGGTTTTGAACGTGCAAGAATTGATGATATAACCGGATATTTTGGAATTGGAACTCCAAATCCTATCGAAAAACTACATATTAACAGAAACGACCACTATCCGGTTTTTACAAAAATTCAAAATAACAATGGATATATTAATATTGGTTTTAATGGAGTACATGGCATTATCAATAGCGACCAGGATATTCTGATAAACTGGTATTCAGGAAAAAATGTGATTATAGGTGGTGGAGGTGATGACCTGCCTGCAACAGGCGACCTTATCGCTATCCACAATACTTATCTTGCTACAAGAGAAGGAGGAAAGGTTGGTATCGGAACTATAGAACCGCAATACAAATTAGATGTAGTAGGAACAATAAGAGGATGTAAGGTAAAAGCAAATGATTTAAGTAGCTGGTGTGATTATGTGTTTTATGATAACTACAAACTTATGCCATTAAATACATTAGAACAATTTATTAAGCAAAATCACCATTTGCCTGAAATTCCAACAGAAGTAGAAGTATTGGAAAATGGAATTGACCTTGGCGAAATGAACATGAAACTCCTTAAAAAAATAGAACAACTTACTCTTTATATTATTGAACAGGATAAACGAATTAAACAATTAGAAAATAAAAATCAATAAATTATGAAAAAATTAATTTTTATAGCTATATTGGCAATAATATTTAGTAGTTGTAGAAAGGATTGGCCTGAACCTGATATAATGAGCTGTGGTGGACCTATCTATTATACCAATTATTATATTTTAAATAAAATTGATGCTGAAATAATCGCAGAAAAAGATACTATAAAATATAATGATTTTTTTATACAACTTGATTTGTCGGGTTATTTGGTTTCGGAAAATACTTATTATACAGAAGTTAATATTGAGGATGACCCAAATCCTTATGCTGTAGAACCTGTTGAGCAAAAATATTTCATAAATAAATTAGGTTATTATGATGTTTGTTCAGATAAAAAATATAACGACAATACATATAGCTATAATAATAAAATTAGAGATATAAGTGTTTTTTTTAGAAATAAAAAACAGCAGTATTTTCGCAGGAGCTATGATGAAGAGTTAGGTTATACGCCTCATAAATTATATTTGACAGAACCCCCTGACACATCAAAATGGATTTCATTTACAGTAAAATTAATTGACACTCGTAATAATCGTTTTGTTGCAACAACAGATAGTGTATTTATTACTAAATAAAAAAAGTTATGAAGAAAATTTTGATAATAATATTTTTGTTTTTTTATGGTTATAGTTTTTCTCAACCAGCAAACGACGAAGAAATAAAAACAGTAGCACTCAATTTTTACTATCATCTGACAGGTGAAAAATTTTTGGAAAATGAAATAATAAAACAAAAAAATCATTTATTTGAAGGTGTTTTAACATATTCCGTTATAGTTTTTAAAAATAATGACTGGGTAATAATTTCCGCAGATAAAAGAGCTGATCCTATTTTAGCATTTTCCGAAGGGAAAAATTATTCCGATTTTATACCGCCAGTGGTAGAAGATTGGCTTATGCAATATGATTATTATGTTTATAATATTAAAAATAATATAGGTGTTGAAGATGAAGGAATTGATTATCTTGAATTGTGGTATGATTTGTTAAAAAATAATTTAGAAAAATATAAGCAAACTAAAGATGTTGTCGTTTCTCCGTTATTATCAACAAAATGGGGACAACACCAATCAAATACTGGAAATGATCCATATGCATATAACTATTATGCCCCTGCTGGAACAACTTGTGAACACACAGTAGCTGGTTGTCCTGCAGTAGCTGCAGGTCAAATTCTTAAATACTGGCAATATCCTGATTGTGATATTTTTGACTGGGGGAAAATGCCAAACACTTTAGATGTTAGTAATCCTAATTATCAGATATATAAAAAAGAAATTGCTAATTTATTGCGAAATCTTGGTGATAAAATGCAAGATTATATGGGTTCAACTCATACATATTATGGTTGTAGTAAGTCGGGAACTAATACTGTGGAGGCAATTCATATTCCATTGAAAAATAATTTTTTTTGTACTTCTGCAACAATAATAGACAGAAATAACTATGGTATAAATGATTGGAAAGATATTTTATGTGATGAATTGGAATTAAATAGACCTATTTTATATATAGGTTTTAGTAATTCTGGAGGTCATGCTTTTGTTTGCGACGGATACAAAAAGCCTTTAATTGGAAAGAAATTTCATTTTAATTTTGGATGGTATGGTGATGGTGATGGATATTATAGATGTGACAATCCACAAGGCTATTCTAATAGTCAAAAAGCTATAATTAATATTTATCCTACTATTAATTGTAATTCAAGCCTAACTATATTTCAATATTTTAAAACGGATCTTCCTTTCTGGTTTTATAATCCGCGAGCAGGAACAATAATTAGTAGTCCTGAGCCTATTGTTATTGCAAATAATGATGTGGTACATTACAAA
>PHDR01000331.1 GCA_002841035.1 Bacteroidetes bacterium HGW-Bacteroidetes-12
GATACATAACAAGCAATAATTTCCTTATTTGGATATTCACTCTTTAATGACTTCCAATCATTAAAACAGCCTTCAAATAGACTAATAGTGTCTGATTTTATAAAGTTACTATAACTAAAATTAGTTCCAATATCTTTAACCTGATAAGCAATAACACGATCTTTATTAATTAAAAGAACGTCATCCAACTTTACATATTTATTGGAGGCAAATTCAACTTTTTCGAGTTGTTCATCTAGGAGTGCTTGATACAATTCTACAGCACAAATTTCATATTGCTTATTATACCCTATTATTGCAGATACTTCTCCTGCTTCTTTCATTTTAATTTATTTTCAATAAGCCCTTTTTTAAACTCTTCCAATATCTCAACTGCATATTCTAAATCCCAATCTTTACCTCTAACCCATTGTTTTGCAATTGCTGAATTTTCAACATTAGCAACATTGTCATTAATTGTTTTCAATATTCTTTCATTTATTGCCTCGGAAACATTCAAAAATTTACTGGCTTTTCTACCTAATACCCTTGCCGCAATTTTAAATTGATCTAAATTACCTTCTTCAGGAAAAGTGTCATAGTGATGTTCTACTATTTCATCAAAATTTATGTCAAAGAAATGTTCTACAATTTTCAAAATATCATATAAATCACTATTTCGTACTTCAGGTCTATCACTCCAGGCTATCAGTTTTAAAACAATCATTCCTTCTAATGAAGGAATTTGAACAGATTTTTCTTCTATTTCAACTCTTACGGAATCTTGCAATACTTCAGAAAAACCTAAAACGTGTAAATCCGTATATCTTTCGTTAAAATTAACTGTAAACTCCTCCTCAATTTCACCAAAAGGTAAAAGATCTATTACAATATTATAGCTATTGTTATAAAATCTCCAAGATGAATCCTTTACATTAATAAAACCATGTTTTATTAGTTCTTCAGCTATTGTTTCAAATTCTTGTATTGAAGAAATCATTATTGCAAAATCTATGTCCTTTGTCCCTCTGCTTGGCTTAATTCCATCTTTTAATAGCTCTAATGCTACTGCACTTGCTCCTATTAGATAATAAGGCACATTAAGTTTTATCATCACCTCATCGATACAATCAAAGACTTCTTTGAAGTATGGAATAGCAAGTTCTTTATATGTTTGGTTGGATATATTCATTAAAAATCAATTTTGCGGTTTCTCTACATCTTTTATCCTCTGTAATCATTAAATCTGCATATACTAATTGCTTTGGTACTGTTTTATCATTAAAATTAGTATTCCAAAACATATCATATACCCATATTTCTCCTTCATCATCAGGCAATAATCTGTAATTTAACATTAAATCTTTTGTTGTTTCTTTTGTATATAAAGTAAATTTCTCTGGTCTCAAATAATTGGTTAACATATCTCCAGCAGGTTCGCCACCCCATACTGTTTTATCCTTATTGAATTGTACTTCTCTCCAATCTTGATTTTTATTTTGAAATCTAAAACGTTGTCTGAAAATGGTAGGCCTTAACGTTTGGTCAAATTCTGTAATCCACTTATTTAATAATTCTTCATAATTATTAAACACATACTCATTCTTATTTAATTTTAATATCAGATTGGTTTCTAATAATCCATTTATTATTTGAGGAATATTACCTAAAGCTACATTGGTAACATCCTTAATCTCTCTTTGTGTTTTATTCATTAACTTTGGATCTAGCAAAAAGTGAAATATTACTTTTAATCCTGTCTTAGTAAAAGCTCTATTTCCTTTTCCTTTTTGAGCTTTTATTGTTTTATTTGTATCAATATAAAGGAATAGATTATTCTTATTTATATACACATTACCATTTTCTTCTATATAATTTATTTCATTATCTCGAAGTTCTTTCTTTATTTTTGGATATAATTTTTCTGCTATTAATAAAAAATTATTGAATTTATTTTTATAATTAAGCATGTTAAATAATTGATGATTATTCACATCTTTTTTTACCTCTACGGTAAACTGAACTCTAAGATTATTTATTAAAATATCTAGCTCACCATCTATATTAACATCTTTTGCGTTATCAATATCATTCCAATCCCAATTTATTGGAATCTCTTTTTCTAAATTATGTAAAGCGTTATTTAAAATATCTTTTTCTATCATTTTAAAATCATTATTTGTTCACATTATTTTATTGTTCATTATTTGTGAACAGAATTTAAATGTGAACAAATATATAAAATATTTTGATAAACTAATTTAAAGCACTAATTTATTTAGTCATTCGTTTTATAAAATCTTGAACGCTTTCATAATTATCATCCTTAATTCGTTTTTTATCCTCTTCATCCTTAAATAATTCACTATTCAAATACATTTCTCTAAAATGCTCTAACCACCCCTCTGTAAACTTATCTTTTACATCATTATATTCTGAAAAAAATGTTTCTTCCAATAATTTTTTATTTGAATAATAATCCAACACATTTCGATGACCATTAAGAATATGAATATATTCATTATTATAAAATTCATAGATTCTTGTTAATTTTTTTTGGCATAATTTTATGAATTTTTTCTTTCTATTGGATATAAGTATGTTTTCATTCTTTAAGTTAATCCAATTAAATCCCACATCAGTATATATTTTCCAATCATCAGATTCATTAGTCATGCTGCCTGTAAATATTCTTTTTAAATAATCTTCCAAATCATTTGTTTTTTCAGGCGAATAATAATCCGACTTATAATATTTAGATAGATCTATTTGTATATCGTTTTATTTACCACAAGTTATCAAAGCCAGTGTGACTCTATCGAAAAGCCTATCCTTAAAGTATCTTCGATTTAATTTATAACAAAATTCATCCAGATAGTTTTGTAAATAGATACCTTTCATTTTATGATATACTCCTAAAAAGGCTCTTTTTGCATTGCTTATTGCAATATGAACCCATTTTAATGTTGTTTTGGTAACTTCATTTGTTGATTTTTCAGTTAAATGAGCTTCAACATAGTCAGCTATATCAACATAACTTGTGCTTTTGTCACTGA
>PHDR01000332.1 GCA_002841035.1 Bacteroidetes bacterium HGW-Bacteroidetes-12
CCGCAGTATTACGGAACTACTAAGTTTGAGTATATCGTAAACAAAACCGAATAACTGACTAACCATCAGCTGAAATCTTAATGTCTTACTATCTATATTCTATCCTCTAGTTAATAGTAAAAAAAGCTAATTCATTGTAATAAACAAAAAAGTCGAGTCATTTAAATGACTCGACTTTTTTGTTTTTGGATAGCTAAAGTTTTTAATCTAAAACCGTTACAATTCTTTTTTCTATGATAATTTCCTCACTACCATAAATACCTTTTATAACAACAAAATAGGTGCCTGCGGGCACTTTTTTACCACTATTATTTTTTCCATCCCAAACAAAATTTGGATCTTCACTATCATAAATGTTAATTCCCCAACGATTATAAATTTCTACTTTTAGTTTATCGTTACAAGGATTAGAAACTCCATCAATTCTATACGTATCGTTCATGCCATCACCATTTGGAGTCATTACATTAGGAATTAAAGCAAGTGTGTCAAATGGAGGTTTCACTGTTAAATTGTAATTCATTGTATCAGAAAACCCTTTTGGACATTCTGTTGACCACAATCGAGCGGTAATTGGAAATGTTTGCCCTATTTGATCACAATCAGGAACCCAACAAAATCGGGTGGCGATTGGTTGAACTACATTTATTGAAGAACTAGATGGAACTAAAACAGAGTCGCCATTTGCATCATAATAAAGAAAACTTCCTAAAGGTTGTTGTGCTACTTGAGGAAATGTTGCTCCTAATTCTAAAATAGGAGAAATTATTTGTAAACGAAGTGTGTCAACAATACTGCTGTCAGCAAAAACGATATCCTGACAATATTCTTTATTGTAAGTTACTTCTTGATTTTGAATTTGATCTAAATTTCCCGTTGGAGGAATAATGTGTAAATAAAACTCAACACTATCAGATACTTTTCCTGCACATCCTAAAGAAAATGAGTTTACTTTTATTGAATATGTTTTATCAATGGTGTTACATTTTGGCGTCCAGCAAAATCGTTGAGCAACAGTTCCAATATTGAAATAAGCATTTTCAGTTGAATCAAACCCGTTGGCCGGTATAGTAACGGAATTGGTTCCGTTATCATAAAAATATTGAAACAATGGAGGTGGTCCAGAGGAAACTGGAGTTAAAACAGGAAAGTATGCTCCAGAATCAGTAATGTCTGTTGTTATGGTCATAAAAGCGGTGTCTGTGATGTTTGGGTCTTGGAAAACGAGCGATTCACAAAATTCTCTGTTATAAAAAAGTTGAAGGGTATCTCCATTGTTAATGTTGTTAGCAAAAAGAGGTGGGTTATCAACAGTACAGTTAAACCCTTCATATTGAACGTCTCTTCGGGTTTCGCCAATTTTAATTCCATTCCTAAATTCTTCTACTCGAACAGCAAAAACGTAAGCGCCTATTAGCCCTGGTGATGCGGTAATCACCCCTGTTTGAGCATTAATACTCATTGGAGGTGTTCCTCCAACTATGTTTGCTAAACTAAAACCACCCGCCCAATTAATAGGATTATATGGGCCAGCTCCATTTGGAACATTATTTAAGGGTGTAAGTAAAGAATAGGCTAAAGAATCTCCATCCGGATCAGTAATGTTAAAGCTAAAATTTTTAATGTTATTAACACATAAAAATGCATCTAAAGGATATGGACCAAAATCTGGATTAGAATTATTTTGTGCTTGAAGATTTGCGGGATTAGGTATTTCGCAATAGAATGTCATTCCTGCACTTGCTGGAGTTGCAATGTTTAAAATACCTGCATTTCTACAACATACTTGATAAGATAAATAATATCCACTAGGGTTGTCTGGAATAGTAACATTGAGTGTGAAAATACCTTCATCAATACATAATCCTTGAGGCGTGAAGCAATTATCTCCAAAAGGCAAATTAGGGTTTAACACTACTCTTGGTAATGAATATGTGTTAACAAAACCGTTTGTAGCTAAGTTATACATGTTTACAGTAACATTAAGAGGCATAGATGCAGCACCAGAACCACAAAATCGAAATACTCTTACTTGAATTTGAAAATCGTTTTGTGATGGACCAACCCAAATCACTCGTATTTCTCCTCCCGCAATATGACTTGCTTTTGAAATAAATGGAGTGGAAAGAAGAAAGCTTACTATTAAAATACGTGTAAATTTAATCATGATTATTTTTTTTTGTTTTTATTTAATAGTGAGTAGACGTTTAAAAAAATTAAAAAGTTGCTTATTTTTTATTTTAACCTAAAAATATAACACAATTGAGTATAATTTTTAAGAATCTAAAATTGTTTCTTCAGTTGGAGTAAAAAAGCTTTTACATTTTCTAATGATTTGATTATTTCGAGGTTTTCTTTGGTGGATTCCTGAAAGGGTTGTGCTCCACTTTTGAGTTTGTTTTTAGCACCATCAAGGGTGTAGCCTTTTTCTTTTACCAAATGAAAAATAATATGAAAATTATCAACGTCTTCTTTTAAAAAAAGTCGATTGCCTTTTTTGTTTTTTTGAGGTTTAATAATATCAAACTCCTTCTCCCAAAAACGAATTAAGGAAGTATTGACATTAAACATGCTTGCCACTTCACCAATAGTATAAAATAATTTACCGTCAGTCATGAAGCAAAAATACTCAACATATGTAGGTTTTTGGGAATTTTGACGAATTTATTTTTTTCTTTATCAAGACAAAATTTTCAAGCATAGCATTAGTTACGGTTTAAAATTTTAACGCAGAGAAAGAGAAAAAGAAAGAGTGAAAAAACCGAAAACCTATGTGTGTTGAGTATGTAAGCAACCCAACTAAATAATTTACTTGGGTTGCAAATATTTAGTTAACAATTAGTGCAACTAATCAGTTATCTTTATGTCGTTTTCATGGTAGAGGTTTAGTTTTTAAACTTTTATTTCTCCATTTATTCTGATATATACTCAAATCACATGGAATATATTCAGATAAATTAAGTTCTTCCATCTCTATTTTTGGTTTTACATACAACAATTTATCAAGCATATCTGATATAAG
>PHDR01000333.1 GCA_002841035.1 Bacteroidetes bacterium HGW-Bacteroidetes-12
TAATCAAGCTTCAGGTGGTTATGCCTGTGGTGTAAGTCAGGAGGGACTTTTAACCGGCTTTTGTGTTACAAAAAACGGTGGAAAACACAATCTGATTAACAACGTATCATTAGAAAAGGGAACAAAATTGGTTGCTTTTGAAGATGTTACCTCAAGGGCGAAGGAAATAGCCAGCAAATTTCCTTATGCACGCCTACTCGGTCTTGATTTTTGTGTAACAGAAGGAGGGGGCACTAAATTAATAGAGGTCAACTGTGTTAATAACGAGATAAACTTTTATCAAATGTGTAACGGGCCATTATTTGGAAACTTTACAGAGGAAGTCATATTGTTTGCATCTGAGAACAAAACCTCATATTGTTTCGATTTTAACCTGTAATTGCTAATTATATTTAAATGGGGAAAAGCATACTATTACTTACCGATTATAAGGGTTTTTTTGGAACCAAACAGAAGTCTAAAATATATCGAGGTGGGATGGATTTGGACAAAATTTCAGATCTGTTTGCTAAATCAGGGTATGATATTAAAAGAAAAGCATTTACAGAGATTTCCTTTAAAGATATTATTGACGAAAAACCAATTGTGTTATACACTTCCTCAGAGGACAAAGGAAGTTTATATAAATCTTTTATCGAAGACATAATTTTTCATTTAGAAATGTCGGGCATAACTGTTCTACCAAAGTTTCAGTATTTGAGAGCCCACAACAATAAAGTTGCCATGGAACTGCTTCGAGAACGAAGCAATTTTGACCCCATTAAAACAATTAGATCAAGGGTTTTTGGAACAATTGAAGAAATAAAAACTGTTGCTAATTCATTCAACTATCCTTTAGTTATTAAACCTGCAAGCGGAGCAATGAGCAGAGGAGTTTCCAAGGCAGAAACACTAGCAGAATTAATTCGTAATGCAAAAGCAATATCTTCATCAAAAGATTTTTGGCACGATTTAAAAGAGAAATTACGGGAAATAAAGTATTTTAAGAAGTTTGCTCGTGAATCTTTTTATAGAGAAAAGTTTATAGTTCAAAACCTTGTTGAAGGGTTATCAAACGACTGGAAAGTTTTAGTATACGGTAATCGTTGTTATGCATTATACAGAGGTGTAAGAGACGGTGATTTTAGGGCAAGTGGAAGTGGCAAGTTTATTTTTAAAGATGATTTACCAAGTGGCATGTTAGATTTTGCTTTTGAAATAAAAAATTATTTTGATGTTCCTCATATATCATTAGATATTGGATTTGATGGGAAAAACTTCCATTTGATAGAGTTTCAGTTCATTTATTTTGGAACAACTACTATTGAAAAAGCTCCATTCTATTTCGAAAAACAAAGCAACGAATGGGTTCTATGTCATTCAAGTTCAGATTTAGAAGTGGAGTATGTTAAAAGCATTGTTGAGTATTTAAAATAATGAAAGTATTATTTATTTGCAGTGGGAATAAGAAAACAATAATAAGCCCAATTGTTAATTCTCAAGCAGAATCGCTAACTCGGATTGGTATTCATGTTGATATTTTCCCTGTTCAAGGAAGTGGCTTCTTTGGTTATTTGAGAAACCTAAAAAGTTTAAGGAAACATTTAAGAAATAATAAATATTCTATACTTCATGCTCATTATGGTATGTCGGGTATACTTGCTTCTCTTGCAAAAGGCAATTCAACACTTATTGTTTCCCTTATGGGGAGTGAGGTTTATGGTTCAAAAATTTGGTTATATATATTTCGTTTTTTCTCCAAATATCTTTGGACAAAGACCATTGTGAAAACAAGTTCAATGGCTAAAAACATGAAAACAAGGGATTTGCATGTCATTCCCAATGGAGTGGACTTAAATAGTTTTTTTCCACTTGAAAAATCAATTGCTAGAAAGAAGATAAACATAGACTCAGATGAGCCTATTGTTTTGTTTCCAGCAAATCCATCTAGGAAAGAAAAGAACTTTGAGTTGGCTAAAAAAGCATGTGAGCTATCCCACGTGAAGCTAATTTGGCTTGATAATATTCCGCACAACTTGGTAAACTATTACTATAATGCAGCGGATCTAGTTCTCCTAACATCATATTATGAAGGGTCACCAAATGCAATAAAAGAGTCAATGGCGGCAAATCGCCCAATAATCTCAACAGATGTAGGCGACGTTAAAGAATTGTTTGGAAACACACCAGGTTGTATAATATGTGGTTACAACGAGAAAGAAATTTCTTCCCTTATTAATGATGTAATTGGCTCAAGATTTAACCCTGGTGGGTTAGAAAGATTAGTTGAGGTTGGCTTGGACGACATCTCAATTGCGAAAAGAATAAAAGAATTGTACGAAAGTAATTAGTAGGTAGGTTAAAATATATAATTCATAAAGAGTGCAGCTATTATTAAGTGATGCTAAAACTATAGAAAGAGAGAACTGGTCCGATTTTATCTTAGAGCATCCGTTGGGCAATGTTTTTCAAACGCCAGAAATTGTAGATGTTTATGAAACAACAAAGAACTACGAACCAGTTACACTTTTTGCCTCCAAAGAAAATAAATTAATTGGGGTTCTTGTTGGTGTTATACAAAAAGAAAACAGGGGTATTCTAGGATGTTTTTCATCCCGTTGTATTATTATAGGGGGCCCTATAGTCAAGGACAATGACAGTGAAACAATAGATTTCTTACTTCTCCACCTTGTTAAACTGGTTAGAAAAAAGACAATATATATACAGTTTCGCAATATTTTTGAATTACAATCTTTCAACTATCAATTCTCTAAGCATGGTTTTAGATTTGAGCCTCACCTAGACATACTTATTAATCTGGATAAACCCTTTGAAAGTTTAAAAGAAAGCATTCATAAAAGTAGGCTTCGAAACCTAACTAAGGCAATTAATAAGGGAATCGAAATAAAAAAAATGATTTCTAATTCTGAAATCATAAGCGGGTTTAAATTAGTCAAATCGACTTACAATCGTTTAAAAATACCATCACCCGACATCTCACTTTTCGAGGCAATAT